>DATCPU010000327.1:0-5068 GCA_036569925.1 Candidatus Dormiibacterota bacterium | reverse complement strand
CGATCCACCCGCCGATCGAGTTCCCGACCACGGTCACTCGGGAGAGGTCGAGCTCATCAAGCAGGCGCGTATAGAGCTCGGCCAGCCCACGTACTGTCGTGAGCGAGTCGGGTCGCGGGGTGCCCGCAAACCCGGGATGGGTCGGGGTGATTACCCTCGCCGGCCGGACAGATGCGAGCCGTTCTGCAAATGGAAGCACCGTCTGCGGACCACCGCCGCCATGCAGAAGCAGCATCGCGCGTCCGACGCCTTGATCCACGAACTTGACATCAGCTGGCCGGCCGCCATCTATTTGGAGCTCAACGCTTTTTACGCTCATCGGTCCATCTCCTATCTAAAGATCTTTATATACAAGAGTATATATACACAACTTGAGATTGTGCGGTATATTCCAGCCGTGCCAGTCCGACATCAGGACCTGGGTCGTGCCGTGAAGCAGTTGCAGTACCGACACCATCGAGCGCTCGACACACGACTCCGCGAGACAGGAACCTCGCTCGCGCAGTGGGATGCCCTGCGCGCCATCTCAAAGCGTCCGAACTCCTCCGCGCATGCCCTTGCGGAAATCACGTTCCAGACCGACCAGTCTTTCGGCGCCCTGGCCGGCCGGCTCGAGAGGCACGGCCTCATCGAGCGTGTCGCTGGACCCGGCCGGGCTATCCGGCACGGCTTGAGCCCGGCGGGCGAGGCAGCGCTGCGCCGAGGCCAGGAGGCCGTCAACCAGGTGCTGAGGGCGTCCTTTGCACCGCTTACCGCGAGGCAGCGCGAGCAGCTTTATGGGCTGCTGACGACAGCGCTCCGCGAGGGCCATCCGGCTCAGAACGTCGGCCTGTAGCGCGCTCTAGGTCGTTAGCGTCCTTTGATCGATCGCGCTTGACGGCCGGCCCCCGAGAATTGGAGTCGCATCAGGTCCCGACTCAATCCGCCGAGGTCTTTGCGTGCTGGAGCTCTGCTATCTGCGCGCGCGCCGCGTCCACCAGCTCGGAGTTCGTGTTGGCGTGCCCAGCCAGCCCCCAGCCCCCTTCGACCGCCTCAGTGAGCAAGACCCATATCCGCTCGGCCAGCGAGGAGTCGCCGGCGGCAGCCGCAACCAGGTCGGTGAACTGGCGGACCACTGCGAGCTGCTTGTCGCGGTTGAGCGCCCCTGTATTGGTGAGCACCTGCACCCTCACGTAGTTCCCGTCTCCATCGACATTGGAGAGAGCGCCCTTCGGTAAGTCATGGACGAAAGCCGCCGTATTCCGCCGAAACATCGGAATGTTAGGAACCTGCTCGATCTTCATCAGGGTCTCGGCGAGGTCGCGCGCAAGGGTCTTGGGATCCTTAAACGTGCCGCTCGTGGCATAGACGTCGATCATTGGCATTTGAATGGCTCCTTTTGGATGGCCCGCAGTTGACGAAGGCCTCTCAAACTATACAGACCAGTCTGTATATTCACGCGCAGGAAATATTCGTTGAAGCCGAAGGCCACAAAAACCATTCATCGTCCGCCGGCACGTGAGCGCCTGCTGGCCGCGGCCGACGAGCTCTTCTATTCAGAGGGCGTGCACGTGGTCGGTGTCGACCGGATTGCTAAACGGGCCGGCGTGACAAAGGCAACTCTCTACAACACATTTGGCAGCAAGGAGGAGCTCGTCCGGGCGTACCTCGCGCAGCACATGCACAACCGTAAGGAAGGCATCGGCCAGATCCTGGCCGCAAAGAAGACGCCCACGGGACGGATCCTCGGTATTTTCGCGGAGCTCGAGGTGGCGCTTACCGCGACAGCATTTCGTGGATGCCGATTCATCTTGGCGACCGCCGAGGCGCGACCGGGTGATGCGGGCGAGGTCATGTCTGCGGAGTACCGCGCCTGGCTACTGAACCTGTTCACGGATCTGGCGAAGGCGGCTGGCGCACGCAACGCAGCGCAGCTAGGGAGACGGCTTCTAATGCTGTACGACGGTGCTGCGGTCGCCGCGCGGATGGATCCCGATCGTGATGCTGCTGCTGAAGCCATGCACTCTGGAGTGGTCGCTTTGCTAGACGCCGCAATCCCGGCCAGGCCCAACGCAAGTCGGTCCCGCTAGGCCCACCCCTTCCGGTCACGCGGCCTTAATGTCACTCGGATGGCTGCGCCGTCAAAGTCGGTCTCAACCTGGTCGCCACTGCGAATTGGCGTGTTCCGCGCACTATGGATCGCCGTCCTGGTCGCGAACGTCGGGACCTGGATGCAGACCGTCGGGGCGCAGTGGCTGCTCGTGCATCTGCCACACGCGGCGATTCTGGTCGCGCTGGTACAGACCGCCGACTTTCTGCCAGACGTGCTGCTCGGGCTCGTCGGCGGTGCGCTGGCAGACATCTTTGACAGGCGCCGGTTATTGATTGTCGTCCAGCTGACCATGGCTGGAGTCGGTGGCACTCTGACTATCCTGACCTTCGCGGGCCAAATGCCACCCGCGCTGCTTCTGGTCTTCACTTTCGCCTTGGGCTGCTCGTCGGTGTTTACCAACCCGGCGTATCAATCGCTGGTCCCAGAACTGGTCCCCCGCGATCAGCTCAGGGCAGCATCCTCACTCGGCTCGATCAGCGTCAACCTGGCGCGGCTGATCGGTCCGGCGCTCGCCGGGGTGCTCATCGCAAGAATCGGAGTTACCGCAGTGTTCGGGTTGAACACGCTGACCTACCTTTTCTTTGCTGTGGTTCTCGTCACCTGGCGCCCGCCGGTCAGCGGTGCCACGGAGCTGCGGGAAGGGTTTATTTCCGCGGTGCGGGTTGGTAGCCGCTATGTCCTCAACGCGCCTGTGGTGCGCAGGATCCTCCTTCGAGCGGCGCTTTTTCTGGTCCCGGCGAGCGTGCTGTGGACACTCTTGCCACTCGTCGCCACCCAGCGCCTTGGGCTCGGAGCCGACGGCTATGGACTGCTGCTTGGGGCGCTGGGAGCGGGCGCGGTCGCCGGCGCATTGATCCTACCTCGATTCAGGGCACGCATCTCGGCGAATTACCTGATCGGCGCTGCGAGCGTGATCTATGCCCTTGTCTTGGCCCTCATCGTCATCGTGCCCAACCCAGCGCCGGCGGTGATCGTGCTGCTACCGGCGGGAGCGGCTTGGATCGCGGTGCTCTCCGATGTCAATGCGGAGCTCCAGCTCTTCCTGCCGGCGTGGGTCCGCGCCCGCGGGTTATCCGTTTACCAAATGGTGCTGTTTGGCTCCCAGGGGGTCGGCGCGGTCATGTGGGGAGCGATTGCAGAACCGTTCGGCCTGAGAGCTGCTTTCCTGATTGCAGCCGCGGCGACAGTGGCCGGGGTGGCGAGCTTGCGGCTCTGGCCGTTTATCGAGACCGCCGGCATGGAGCGCCGGACGAAGGCTTACTGGACGGAGCCGCAGCTGGCGTTCGACGCGAAGCCCGATAGCGGGCCTGTCGTGGTCAAGAATACGTACGTGATCGCCTCCGACAAGGAGCAACCATTCTTGGAGGCGATGGCTCGCGTTCGACAGTCGCGACTCCGCACAGGCGCAACCCAGTGGGGACTTTTCAGGGACGGCGAGCTGGCGCACCGATTCGTGGAGCTATATGTGGTCCCGTCCTGGGACGAGCACCTGCGCCAGCACCGCAACCGAATCACTGGCACTGACCACGACTACGAAGAAAGGGCCGACTTGCTCTCCGATCCGCCGCCCGAGGTGTCACATCTGATCGCGGTGGACTTGCCCTGAATCCCAGTGGGTCGAATCGTCACGCGCGAATGGAGATGAAGCAATGAGTGACAACGCAAACACCACACTCCCCCGCCCGACAGTTGCACTGATCGGTCTCGGCACCATGGGCGCCGGCATCGCGGAGCGTTTGCTCGATCAAGGATTCGCCGTCGACGTGTGGAATCGCACCGCAGGTCCGGCGGCGCGTCTGACCGAACGCGGCGCGACCTCCCACGAAATGCCCGAGCAGGCCGCGGCAAGCGCCGACGTCGTGCTGACCATGCTGCCCACGGGTGACGCGGTAAAAGAAGTCATGTTCGAGCGGAACGCCCTCAACGCCATTCCTTCCGGGGCGGTCTGGGCGCAGATGGGGACCATCGGGATCGAAGCGACAGAGGCGTTGCGATCTGAGGTCGCGCGCGAGCGCTCTGACGTCGCCTTTTTCGACGCGCCAGTTTCCGGGAGCCGCGAGCCCGCCCGAAGCGGCCGCCTGCTCATTCTTGCTTCTGGCCCTGCGGGGGCGCGGTTGCAGGTCGAGCCGGTGTTCGAGGCGCTTGGACGCCCGGTGTGGCTGGGCGAAGCCGGCGCGGGCAGCCGGATGAAATTGGTGCTCAACACCTGGCTCGCCTTCGAGATTGAAGCAACGGCTGAGGTGGCGGCGCTCGCCGACCGGCTGGGCGTCGCGCACACCGCGCTGCGCGAGACGGTGGCAGGCGGCCCGCTAGCGTCCGGTGTGGCGATGATCAAGCTCGCGAAAATGGAGAGCGGCGACTATTCCCCTGACTTCTCGCTGGAGTGGGCGCTAAAAGATCTCGATCTTGCTCGGGCGGCCGGCGGAGTCGAGGTCACTCCCGTGGCGGAATCGATCGCCGAGCGCTGGCGGGGCCTGGTGGCGGAGGGTTTCGGGCGTCTGGACATCAGCGCCGCCCGGAAGGGCCTCGGTTCAGGCCCGCTTGATGCAACCAACAGGCACGCGGGAGACCCCGAGCAGCTCACTTGAATTCCGAACTCCGGTCCAGACGTTGCCCCTCTTACCTTTGGCCGCTAGGCTCCATCGGTGAGCGGACGAGAGCTTCGGCTTCCTTGCGATCGACGAGGCGGCCGTTGAGGCCCCCGAACGCGTGGAGATCGCCTCCCACCTCGATCCGCACGCACGCATCGACGCCACCCGCGCGCACGGCCGCAAATCCAGCCGCCGTGATCAGACGCTCTACCTCGGTCCGAGCTTCCGCGTCGTCGGTCGCGTAGAAGAGCACCGCAGAATCCGGGCTCCGGTTTGCACTTGACGCGAGCAGCCCCGCCGATAGCGTTCCAAACGCCTTGGCGTACCTCGTGCCGCCGGGCAGCAGACTGGAGACTAGCTCGCCCGACGACTCGCCCTCGGGGAG
>DATCPU010000326.1:0-6104 GCA_036569925.1 Candidatus Dormiibacterota bacterium | reverse complement strand
GGTACCGTCCGCCCCCGACTTCGATGCGTCGGTCGCCTGTGCGATGAATGACGAGCGTCGGGACGCGGACGGCGGGAAGGATGTCTCTCACGTCGATTTCCAGAGTCATCTCCAGGACCGCCCGGGCTGCGGCCGGGCTGGCGCCAAGGCGCAGATACTGGCCCCACCATCGCTTGAAGCGGTCATCATCGGCGACGCTCGGCGCCCATATCGCAGCCTGCGTCGGACCGCCCCAATCTCGCTGGACCGCCTCGAGGTTGACGCGGTGTTCCTCGATCGTTGGCGCCCAGGGGTAGTCGGGGGCGCGCACCCGCTTGGCATACGAGCCGTAGAGGATCAAGGCTGAGACCCGCTCCGGGTACGTGGTCGTGAACAGCGTGCTCATCGGTCCGCCCTCGGAAATCCCAAACAGGGCCGCCCTTTCCGAGCCGGTCGCATCCATCACCGCCCGCACGTCGTCCATGCGGTCCTCCAGCGTTGGCAGCTTATTCACCGGAACTCGATCTGAGAGTCCGGTGCCCCGTTTGTCGAACAGGATCAACCGGCTGAAAGACGCGAGGCGCTCGAGAAAACGCGCGAAATCGGGATCTTCCCACGCGTATTCGATGTGCGAGACGAAGCCCAATACGAGAACCAGATCCAGGGGAGCGTCGCCCACGACCTGGTACGCGATGCTGTAGTCACCGCTTCTCGCGTATCGCGTAGTCGGTCGCATTCCTACTTCCGCGGAATCATAGGTTTAGCCGCGCGGTCGCGAGAGGGAAGGGCTCAGCAGCGGCTCCAGCGCGCCCGCGAGGGTAGCGCGATGTTCGCGAGTCTCGAAGTTCAGAAAAGGATCGTCGGGCAAGCGCGTCTCGTGCACCTTCCCTCCGTGACGCACATAGACGACTGGATAAAGATCCTCCCGGCCGTTGGACTCGAGGGTCATTGCAGCGGCCCGATCGAACTGGCCGCCGTCGAGAAAGTGCACGAGGGGCAGGATCCCTTCGTTGACGATGCCGCCGTCGCCATCGAAAGAGATGACGCGCGCGAGGTACGAGCGTTGATGCCACACCTCGGGCCCGTACCGCGCCTCGTGAAGCAGGGTCGGGATTACTTCATCGGCAGCGATCGTCGGCCGGTCTGCTTTGATGCCCTGCGTTTCGGCGAGATGACGCGCAAGGACTCGGGCGTTGTAGCGGTAGCCCTGCGCCGCGCCCGAGTTGCTGGGGATCCCATGCTTCATCAGGCCCTTCGCGCCCTGGTTGATCGTGCCCGCGAAATAGATGCCGGGCACCGCGATGCTCTCCCAGAAAGCCGTTTGCGCGGGCAGCCGGCTTTGCCCGAACGTCGTGACGCCTAACTGCGCAAGGTCGCGCAGCGGGCTGGTAAAGCCGGTGGCGGCGATAACGTCGTCGACGATGAACTGCAGCGGTTTGTCCGCAGTCGTTCGGACCCGCACGTCAACGCCGTCAGCGGTGCGCTTCACTTCCTCGATCGACGCATCGAGGATGACGACTCCACCCGCGAGAACTGCGTCCTCGACAGGCTGCACGTACCGTGCACGAACCCCGACGAGCGAGTGCGTGTTCACGGACAGCTTGGTCGAGCTCGGCGAGGCGAGAATGATCTGTCTCGCCCATGGCAGCAGGCCGGATGCGATCTCAAAACCCGAGTTCTGCTTGCCGATGATGAATACACGACGATCCGCGTATGCCTCCACCGGTCGCAGCTCGCCGTACAGGGCGGCATGCTCCATTCCAGGAATTGGAGGTCGCCACGGCTCGGCGACTCCGACTGCGAAGACGATTCGCCTAGTTCGGTATTCACCATCAGATGTCGACAGCACGAAGTCGTCGCCCTCTTTGCGGGTCGCTTCCCAACGGCACCCGTACCTGACTCGGAGGCCCGTGCGCTGCGCGAAGAGCTCGAGACCGCTTTGCATTTCAGGCCGCGACGGAAAGTACGACGTCCCGTCCATCACACCCGCCATCAGCCCGCGATGCTCGACCTCATCGCCAGCGAGGCTGTTCCAGTCGGTGCGCTCGAACTCGCTCGATCCAGGCTGAAAACCGGGGTGGGGCTTGGTCCAGCTCAACATCCTCTGGAAGACCGGCCACTTGCGGAACATGCCGCCAGGGGCGTCGTCGGCCGAGATGGCGGCGTGCCGTGCGCCGAGACGGGTCAAGCAGTAAGTAAGCTGCATCCCGCCGGGACCGCTGCCGACGACGACAAGCGGGTAGCGGCCGGGGGGAAACGGCCTCCCGTCTAGCTCAGCCATTTGGTCGTCGTACGGACTTTGCGAGCTTCGCCCTGGAGGAGACGGAACATCACGCTTGGGTTCGATTTAAGAAACTCCTCGACTTGAGCGCTCGCCAGGACCAGGCAGCGCAACGGGCCGACAGCGACGATGTCGGCCGTCGGCGCCTCGCCGAGAAGGCACGAGATCTCGCCGAAATAGTCACCTGCCCGAAGAGTTGCGCGGTCGACGCCGTCGATCCGGATCGCAGCTGAGCCGTCGAGCACGACATAGAGGCCCGATCCGGTGAGTCCCTGCCGCAGGACCTTCTCACCTTCCGCGAACCACTGCTCGCTGAACACATCCGCCACCTGCTCGCGCTGCGGCGTCGTCAGGTCGGCGAACAGCGCGAACGCCGCAATCAGGTCGGCCAGTTCCTCTACGGCCATCTCGCGGTCATATGTTCGCTCTTTCCCCTCGAACCTGGGATTAAGTGGAGATTGACCTTCGCTGCCAGGAAGCGTCAGTCTGTCCCGTTGGTGTCATAGCGCGTTGTGGAATGTCACAGACTGCCGGGGGTAAGCCGTCAAACAAGCTGTGAAACGACGTCTTTACTCATCTAGCGGCGTCAGCCAGCGCGGCTTCGGCATCGCGCACGAGGTCCCTAACGATTTCGGCCGCCGGTTTGATGTCGTTCACGACCGTGCAGGATTCACCGACCAACATCGGGACGCGGTCGAGGTCGCCCTCGAAGTTCGGAGGAATGGCTCCGACTGCGTACCGCGGCCACTCCTGCCATTCACCCGAATAGCGGCGTTTTCGCCCGATAGTGGTTCCCTCTCCGGGCCGTTTCCCGGGTGGCGGCCGCCCCGCCGCCTCCCACTCGTCGAAGGTCTTGTTGCGAAGCGTCCGGTGAGGCGCTCCAGGCCACCATGCGTCATACAGCTGGCTATGGACGGTGTCCGTTGCGATGCTCTCGACGATGCGCTGCTTGTGGGCGGGGTGGAACGAGGCCTCATCGCTGGCGACGAAGCGCGTCCCGAGCGACACACCCTGCGCCCCAAGCAGTAGCGCGCGTGCGACTCCGGCTCCGTCGCCGATTCCCCCAGAGGCAAGCACTGGCACAGGCTTGATGGCCTCGACCGTCGCCGGCAGGAGCTGCCATATCGACGACGTCCCTCTGACGTGCCCCGCCGCTTCGATGCCCTGCACTATCACTGCGTCGACGCCGACGTCAGCCGCGGCCTTTGCCTCCTCGACCGAGCCGACCTGGATGAAGATCTTGACCCCGTTGCTATGCGCATTCTTAATGTATGGCGCCGGATCCCCCCAGAACAGCACGACAGCCGCCACACGCTCAGCGACCACGGCAGCGACCTCGTCTAGAAAGAACGCCCGATCCTCCTCCTCCTCGTCTTGAATGATGAAGTTGACGCCAAAGGGCAGGTCGGTAAGTCCTCGTACGCGCCTGATCCGTCGCTGCATCTCATCCCGTGGGATCTCCGAGCCGAGCACTCCGAAACCGCCGGCGTTGGAAACGGCAGCGACCAGCTCGGGCACCGCACCTGACCCGAAACCCACCGAGAAGATGGGGTACTGGATACCCAGCTCCTGACAGAGCGGCGTGAGCAGATTTCGTCCCATGAGCGCATTGTCGCGCCGCGTCTCCGAAGGGGAGCGTGCAGTATTCATTCAACATGATGGTGTTCGTATAGACCTCGGTTGATAATTTCGGGCCCAAAAGGCACCACCTCGAAGAGGGTCAGGCGTACTCATGACTAGCCAGGAAGTGCAAGAACGGATCGCGCAGCATGCAGCCGCGTTCAACGCCGCAGTCCAATCAGGGGATTGGTACTCCTTCGCAGATAGATTCACACCGGACGCGACCATGCGCTTCATTGGCGTGCCCGCCGGTCCCTTCACCGGGCGCGCGGCGATCGCCCAGGCGTACGTGGAGCAGCCGCCGACAGACACGCTAGCGATCCGCGACGTGGATTCAACCGGCGACGTGGACACAGCTTTATTCGCATGGAGCGCTGGCAGCGGAGGCGTCATGCGACTGACCTGGGAGGGTCCGCTCGTCGCCGACCTGGAGATCACATTCGACGACTGATCACGGCATCTCGGTCTGAGCCGGCGCTGGCATCCCCCGAGCCCGGAAGAGATAACTCAGCCGCCCAGCACAGTGAGATCGATGCTCGTCACGAGCCTCATCGACCACTCTGCGGAAGGCATTCCGGTAAGGAATCAGACGCTGGCGTCGGCAGGTGATTCGCTGCTCCCGACACCGTCCCACGATCACCAATCACAGCCAGGACCGCGTGTGTCTCTGCTCAGTCACACTAATTTCCCTTATGACCGGGAGTGTTACCAATCAGCCGAAGTAGGTGTGACGCATCAACCGAAGGTGTGTAACCCATCAGCCGAAGGCCTTTTGGGACCAGTCAGCCGAACTTGCACAAACAGGATGGTGCTCGCGCAGGGAGTCGAACCCTGAACCTTGGGATTAAGAGACTCCCGACAGATCGTGTCAGGGCAGCTCAGGGAGTGTCAGTACGTCTCTCCCGTATTCGGGTTATGACGCAGTCGTCTCAGCGCGTCTCTCGGTGCCTCACAGAGTCTCCCGGCGAAGCTGTCAACGAAGCTGTCAAACGGTTCATGAGTCCGGTCTGCGCAACAGCGTTCCCGTGATCGAGGACGTATCCCTGAGCGTCGATCGCGGGGCTAATCGGGCCGCGACCAGCAGAAACAGGGTCAGCAGAGGGATGCGGCTGAAGACAGACCAGCCCGGGGAATTCGGATCTATGAGCTGCGCCTCGATCTGCGCCAGCACGAAAACCCCCACCTGCATCCCGATCACAAGCCACCACCCCCAGCCCCATCGTCGAACAAGTAAGACGATGGACGCGAGGAGGTCGAGCGCTCCGATCGCGCAGAGCTCAACCGCAAAACGTGCGTGCACTGAGGCTGCTTGCACTGAGGCGCCGCCTTCTGTGTATTGCTCCGTCCACTCGTCGGAGCCAGCGAAGAAGCACACCAAGGACCCGCACCCGAGCACGGCGACCGACGCATATAGCGGCCAGCGGGAGTAATGGCCGCGCACGAAGATGTCGAACAACATCAAGTTAAAGGCGATCAAGGCGATGCCGATGGACATATAGGCGGCAGCCGGGAGCCAGGTCAGGTCCACGCGTCCATCTTCAATCAGATCTGGCTGACTAGCCAGCACCCCGATGCGGTGGTCAGGTCTGCGAGCACCCAGCGGTTGCCCTCATCGGTCGTGCGGTAGAGGGACGCGCCCGTACCAGCAAACGTCCAGCCCGAGTTCGCATCGAAAAAGTCCAGCTGCTGGCGGAACCTCCAGAGGCGACCGCCATCACTGGTCGTGTACACGCCGCTGAGGCCGGGGCGGTTGATGCCGCCGCAATCACTGGAAGCACGCCCCGGCCTGTGCGGGGATGCATCCGAGCAAGCCAGGCACGTCGCGCTGCGCGATCACGCGTCCGGCAGCCGATACGACGTAGAGCGCGCCGTTCACCGTCCTGATCGCGAAGTTGGTACCCCCGGGCTCGGGCTGGAAACCGGACAGGCCCTCCCCGGTCGGAACCGTCCAAACGACTGTCCCGTCGTTCCACCTGACAACCCTCGCGCCTCCGCTGCTGACGACCACGGCCAGCGAGCCGTCCCACGAGAAAGCCTCCACCAGGGCGCTGACGTGACCGACCACCGAACCGCTCGGACCGAAGATGGTGGTTGCGCCGCTTGTCGGGACCTCAGCCACATAGCGGCCGTCTCGCGAAGCGATCACCCTCGCGACGCCGGCGCCCCTCAGGTCACGCGTCCACAGGACGTGACCGCTCGACAGCTGGACCACCCAGTACTGATC
>DATCPU010000325.1:0-9232 GCA_036569925.1 Candidatus Dormiibacterota bacterium | reverse complement strand
GGCGGCGAGCGCGCCCTGGCCAGCCGGCTGCTCTACGAGCTGCACAAGACGTTGTTCGGCCACTTATTCCTCGCGTAGTTCGCTGACCAGCTGCACGACGGTCTCACCGACCGCGTCGAGACTGCGGCGGGAGAGCTTGTCGAGGCCGTCGGCGAGGGTGTGACCCGGGTAGCGCCAGTCGATCAGGTCGACGGCGGGGACTCCCGAGCGCAGGAAGGGCGTGTGGTCGTCTTCGATCGCCGGGCCTTCTTCGCCCGAGAAGAAGGGTTCTGCACCGGCCTCGCGGGCTGCGGCCAGCAGCCGGCTCCAGAGCGCTTCAGTGGAGGTCCCCTCGCGCGGCAGGAAGAGGCCGCGGTTGCCGACGTAGTCGAGCAGGATCATGTCGTTCGTCCGCCCCGGGTTATCGGCGACATAGGCGCGTGAGCCGCGCAGGCCTTCGTGGTAGAAGTCGGCGGTTTCCTCGGGCAGGACCTTGGCCGGCTCCTCCCCGTCGAAGAGCACGAAGCGGACCTCGCGCGCGCCGGGGCCGGGGTGCATCCGCCGCAGAGCGCGCGCGGCCTCGATCACGATCGCGCTGCCGGCCGCGCCGTTGTTGGCGCCGACGAAGCCACGGGGCGAGGCCAGCGTGTCGTAGTGCGCGCCGATCACGATGCCGGGTTTTTTGCCGGGCAGGGTGCCGACGACGTTGCGCAGGCCGGGCTCCCCGGGGAGCGGTTCGAAGCCTCCCGCCGGGAGCAACGTCCGCAGCGTCCGTGCCAATCTGCGCAGCTGGGGTGACCCGGCCGGGCGGCCGGCAGCGAGCTGCAGTTCGACAAGGCGCCAGGCGCGGTTGGCATCGAAGTGCCCCGGCGGGGCCCCTTTGGCTCCGCTGCCACAGCCGCCGGCAATCGCCGCCGCCGCAGTGACCGCCAGCAGGAGGACGATGATGGCGGCAAGCCTCCCGTGCATGATCCTCCCGGCCACCCACGAGATCTTAAGCTTTTTCAAATAAAACTGATTAATGACATAATGGCCTTGCTTGACTGGGAACCAGGGCAACGGGAGCGGAAACGGGGTGCGCTCCGGAGCGCAGATCCTTTCGTTGCTCGCCGCGCCCCTCAACGCATCGATCCTGCGCAGCCTCGCCGAGGGGCCCCAACAACAGTCCGATCTGCGCAGCAAGGCCGGCCTGCCGGCACAGTCGACCCTCCGTGCGCAACTCAAGCGGTTGGCGGAGATCGGCGCCATCGAAAAGAACCGGCGTAACGACTTTCCCCGCGCGATCGAGTACGAGCTCAGCAGTTCCGGCCACGATCTGCTCTTCGTTCTCGCCACCCTGGACGCATGGCTTGGCAAGGCCCCTGAGCGCCCGCTTTCGCTCAACGAAAACGCGGCAAAAGCTGCGATCAAATCGCTGGCCACCGGCTGGTCGACGACGATGCTGCGCGCCCTCGCCGCCGCGCCGCTCTCCCTGACCGAACTGGATGGCCTCATCGGCTCGCTCAGCTATCCGTCGCTCGAGCGACGCCTCGCCGCGATGCGCCTCGCCGGCCAGATCGTCTCGCGCCCCAGCAACGGCAGAGGCACTCCCTATGCCGTCACCGACTGGCTGCGCCAAGGCACCGCGCCGCTGATCGCCGCTTCGCGCTGGGAGAGGTGCCACCGACCGCAGCAGAGTCCGTTGTTCAGCCGCCTCGATGCGGAGACCGTCTTCCTTCTGGCAACCCGCCTACTGCGTCTTCCAACCGAGCTTTCGGGCAGCTGCACGATGGCGGTGAAGACCGCCGACGGCCGAAGGCGCCGCTTGGCCGGTGTCAGCATCGAGGTCCGAGACGGCAAGGTCGACTCCTGCACGACCAAAATCGAGCGCGGCGCGGAAGCCTCGGCGCTGGGCCCGCCGCCCGCCTGGCTCGCAGCGGTCATCGAGCGCGATCTCGAGCAACTCGAGCTTGGCGGCAACGGCAGGTTGGCGCGGACGATGCTCGAGTGCCTGCACGAGGCCCTGTTCGGCCCCGTCGTGGCCGAAACCTACGCGTAGGGGAGCTCGCCGGTGTCGTGCAGCTCGTGGCGCAGCGAGTTGATCGTCGCCCCGGCCAACAGCCCCAGGCTCAGCAAATAGAACCACAGCAGCGCGATCAGGACGAAGCCCACCGTCGAACCGAAGCGCGAGAGGCTGGAGACGTTGGCCAAGTAGAAGGGAAAGGCCCAGTTGGCGAGGCCGACGGCGACGGTGACGAAGGCGGCGCCGGGCCAGACGTCCCGCCAGGGCATGTGGCCTTTCGGCACGGCCCAGTAGATGACGCAGCAAATGCCGAAGACCACGAGCACGGCGACGGCAAGCAGCAGCGCCGTATCGATCGCCTTGATATCGGAGAGGCCGAGCGGCAGCCGGTCGGTGGACGAGACCAGCGTCGCCTCGATCGTCGGCAGCAGGATGCTCGCCGCGATCAGCAGCAGCACCACCCCCAGCATCGCGAAGGAGAAGCGCTTCTGCTCGACCCAGCCCCTGGTCGGCACGTGGTAGATGCGGCCAAAAGCGGTGTCCATCGCCCCCCAGAAGGAGGCGCCGATCCACAGCGAGCCGAGGAAGGCCGCAATCCCGATCGTGGTCGAGTTGTCCTCGATCCTTGCCAAGACGTCGGCCAGGGTGCGCTGCTCGGTATTCGGAAAGAGCCGCTGCAGATCGTCAAGCACCCCGGTTTCGACCCCCTTGATTTTCAGCACCTGGCCGAAGACGAAGAGCACGAGCAGGGCGAAGGGGAAGACGGCGAGCATCAGGTTGTAGGCGACCATCGCCGAGAGACCGGTGACGTTCTCGCGGTAGGCGCGCTGCCAGAAGGCACGCAGCCAGGGGGGTGGATTTGCCGTGAGTTTGGACACAGACAGTCTTGACTTCAAAAACTGAAGCACCTATCATGCGAACAGACGTTTGAGGCCTTTCAGACGTGTCAGGCCCTATTCCTACTTCGCGGACCACCTTCCCGGTCCGCTTTTTTGACGCAGAAAGACGGGTGCAGAATAGATGCTGGTTGCAGAGCTTCAGGAGCTCGAGGAGGTCAAAGGGCTGATCCATAGGGGTCAGCAGCTGGGCGTGCTCACCTTCGGCGACATCGCCTCAGCGGTGTCGGAGGTCGATCTCGACGAGTCCGACGTCGAGGACCTCTACGGGCACATCGAGAAGCAGGGCATCGAGCTTGTCGAGGACATGGATCCGGCCCAGAAAGCGGCCGCCGACGCGATGCCCGCCGATACCGGCCGCAAAGGCCGTCGCCGCGCCAAAGCCGCGATCGACCTGAAACCGGACATGACCACGGACAGCCTGCAGCTGTTCCTCAAGGACATCGGCAAAGTCCGCCTGCTGACCGCCCAGGAGGAGGTCGAACTCGCCAAGCGGATCGAGCGCGGCGACCTTGACGCGAAGCAGAAAATGGTCGAGTCGAACCTGCGCCTGGTCGTCTCGATCGCCAAGAACTACCGCAACCAGGGCCTCCCCTTCCTCGACCTGATCCAGGAGGGGACGCTGGGCCTGGTCCGCGCGGCGGAGAAGTTCGACTACCGCAAGGGCTTCAAGTTCTCCACCTATGCAACCTGGTGGATCCGCCAGGCGATCGCCCGCGCCCTGGCCGACAAGGCGCGCACGATCCGCATCCCGGTCCACGTGGTCGAGAAGCTGAACAAGATCGGCCGCGCCGAGCGCAAGCTGGTCACCGAGCTCGGTCGTGAGCCAACCCCGGAGGAGATCGCCGAGGTCACCGGGATCGACCCCGAGGAGGTCGACTCGATCAAGCGCTCAGCCCAGGCCCCGGTCTCGCTGGAGAAGCCGGTCGGCGACGAGGAGGAGTCGGAGTTCGGCCAGTTCATCGCCGACGAGAAGGCCGAGTCCCCCTTCGACCGCGCCGCGGACCTGCTGACCAAAGAGGCGCTGAAGGAAGCGCTGGAGAACCTCTCCTACCGCGAGCGCCGCGTGCTCGAACTTCGCTACGGACTGGGCGGAGAGCACCCCCGCACCCTCGACGAGGTCGGCCGCACCTTCAACGTCACCCGCGAGCGAATCCGCCAGATCGAGAACCAGAGCCTCAAAAAGCTGCAGCAGCTGGGCGAAGCGCAGAAACTGCGCGAAGTCACCTGAGTCCGGTCTGACTCCAACCGACAGCACCGCGTCGCCACTCTGACGAGTGGCCCGCCGGCCTGCGCGCCGACAGGCTTTCACGCCCTGGTCACAACTCCCCCTTGACGTGGAGCCATCGATCAGAGAGGATGGATCGAATTGATCTTTTCTTTAGATCAGGAACTACTATGTTTATTGGGAGGATGACTATATGAACCAGTCCAAGACGCTTACGCGTCTTCTGACCATCGCCGGCATGGCGATTCTCGCCATTGCTCTGTTTGCCCCGATGGCACAGGCAAAAGAAGAACCGCAACCCGGCTTCACGCAGTTCCGGGGCTGCCCACGTCCTGAAGAAAAAGTCATGGCGTTCTGCGTCCGCTCGGACGTTACCGGCGGGCACCTGAAAATGGGCAAAAAGGACGTCCCGATTGAAAAACCACTCAAGCTCACCGGCGGAACCAACGAATCCTTCGGAGAATTCACCGCCAACTCAGAAGGTGGCTTGAGCAAAGTCCCGCAAAAAGTTCCCGGCGGAGTTCTCGGTCTTACCGGCCTGACCTGGCTGCTGGAATTCTTCGGCAGTGAAGCGCTCACCCTCTACGCAACGACCGAACTGGCCGGTATCCCGAGCAACTTCTCCTTCTCGTCGGTGACGTTGCCGATCAAAGTTCATCTCGAAACCCCCTCTGGGGTCCTCGGGAAAAACTGCTACATCGGCTCGGTTGGAACCCCGATCGTGCTCAACAACACGACCGGCACCACCAACCCACCGCCGCCGAACAAACCGATCACCGGTAAAGAAGGCGAATTCAAAGAAGAAGGTGCAATCATCAAGTTCCTGAACGGCATCTACGTGGACAACGCGTTCGCCGTGCCAGGAGCAAGCGGTTGCACGCTGACGCTGTTCGGATTCATCCCGATCAGCCTCAACGGTTTCGTCAACTCGCAAGCCGGGCTTCCGTCCGCTGCGGGCAACAACGAAGCCGTCCAAAACATCAACATCGAAATCGCCCAGCAGGAAGTCGTTTACTGAGACAGATTCTCCGATCAAAAAAGGGGCCCGGACATTCGTCCGGGCCCCTTTTTATTCCGCTGATCACGCCTTTGGACCGGATCGTGGGCCTGGTGTATAGTTTCGTCGTTATTACACGATTTTATTTAAATAGACAGCGATTGGTCGGAGTAGCTTTGATAGCCACTGTAAGCGCGGCGCTTGCCGGCTGCGGTGGCAGCGATCCGGCTATCAGCGGCAGCACCACGGCCGGCAAAGAAAAGCATGGCTACGTGGTAAGGGCCAGCACCACGATGACCACCGCTTCCCCTCCGCTCGACAAAACGCGCTTCCTCACCCAGGTCAACAAGATCTGCCGTGAAGGCTGGAAGGAAGTTCAGGGAAATTTCCGCGAATACATGAGCTACCGGGAACCTCCGGAAACCAAGAGGGAGCACTTCGAAGAAACCGTCCAGGTATCGCTGCTTGCGGGAATCGACTTTCACATCTTTGACCAGATTCAGAACCTGGGAGCGCCGCCAGGCCAATCGGGCCAGGTCGAAGAACTCCTCGGCTCACTCCAGAAGCCCGTCGAGCTGGGTCAGCTGGCACACTGGCATGCCCACACCCTTGCGGAAATACCGCCTCACTTCAGGGACTTTAACCGTCGTGCTCAGCAGTACGGCCTCAAGGACTGTCCTGTCGACAGCTCGAACCTGCAACCGATCTCAGCGCACTGAGACCTTGCCTTTCAGTTCGATCGCCCGGCAGCAGGACTACCCAGTGGTGCAGGCCGTCAGCCCGTAGCCTTTGAGCTGCTTCGCCGCCTTTGAGAAGTGATCTTCGACCTCTTCGAAGGACTTCAAGCTCTTCAGCTTCTTGACTTCATCGACTGCCGACTGCTGCGCCACCAGCATTGCTTCAATCTGCTTTCTATCCTGGGGCGGTCCTTCCAGCCTACGGATGGCCGCAATTTCCGCTTCGACAATGGGTAGCACCACAGCCTTGACCGTATTCGCAACCGATACGCCTTCCGGCAGATGTTCTGAGCTGCGCCGTTCGCCATAGGCTTCGACATCTTCGATCAGATTTTTGCTTTCCTTCGAGCAGGCTGCATTGGCCCTCTTAACGAACACTGCCTTGCTCAAGTCGGTCTGCTCCGCCGAAGAGGCCGAGTCACTACCGCCCCCGCAGCCAGATCCGATGGCGACGACCGCTGCCGAAGCCAGTAGCGCAATAGTCAGTCGAACATTCAACGCTCTCTCCTCTCAATATTCCTATGAATGCTCAGTTTACTAGATTTTTTTCTATCAAGGCAGGGCCGGGATTGCTCCCGGCCCTGCTGACGTTCCAGCTACCAAATGGGTAGCTAAAGGATGCTTGTAGATTCCCCGAGCTCGGAGATTCCGATTGGTGTCGGTTCGCCAACTTTGTTGTCGCCAGTGATTGTTAAGTCCATATCCCATTCGGCGGTTTTAGTCGTCGTTCCGGCTCCGGGGCAGCCGGTGCCGGCGTGCGCTTCGATTTCTTTGATGGTCCCGGTGACGTCGAGATCGTTAGCTGGTGCTGTTGTGTCTTTGACCGTGAGACCCGCGTAGCTGTCTGCGGGGAACGCTCCGGTCTTCTCTGTGAGCGTGATCGTGCAGCCGGTGGCCGGAATTGTTATTTTGACATGTTTACCGGTGGGGCATTTGACTGTTGCACTGACTCCGTACGTATCGGCGACACCGGTTGTTTCCCCAAGGTGGAAGACGGAGTCGCATCCTTCCATGTCGATCGTCATTTTCAATTTCAATGCCGTGGCAACGCAGTTGACGTAGGTGGGCACGACTGTGACTGTAGATTCAGCGGGTTCGTGCGATAGAGGTTCCTCCGGTGTGGTGTTGACTTTGCCCCCGATGAAGGTGGAGCCAGGACATTCGACGAAGGTGCCGAATGCTGTCAGGCGGTTTGCTGCGATCCCTGTTTCCACCCCTGTCACCTTCACCGGGCCATCAGCTGTGATGAAGGCCTGTGCGGCTGAGGCCGCCGAGGCGACCATCGCGCTCAGGGCGAAGACCGCCGCGAGGGCGACCCCAAGCATCTTGAGATTGCGAATCATCTTCTTTCCTTTCGCTTGAGCTGCGCCCCGTTGTGGGGCAGCAAAAGGAATAGCGCGCTCGGGGGTTTAACTCAAGGTTTCTTTAGTTAACTAGGTGTACCGAGATGTAGGGATGGGCGCGGGCGTACGATCTCTGTTGCCCCCGCAAAAAGCGGGGCCGGAGTCGTTCCCGGCCCCCGCTGGTGCTCAGCTGCCTAATTGAGTGCTAGAGGATAGTTGTGGATTCCCCGAACTCGGAGATTCCGATTCCTGTCGATTCGTTATTTTTATTCTCGCCGTTGACTGTTAGGTCCAATCCCAGTTCACCGGTTTTGGTCGTCGTTCCGGCTCCCGGGCAGCCTGGCCCGGCGTGCGCTTCGATCCCGGTGACGATCCCGGTGATGTCGAGATCGTTGGCTGGTGCTGTTGTGTCTTTGGCCGTGAGACCCGTGTAGCTGTCTTCGGGGAAGGCTCCGGTCCTCTCTGTGATGGTGATCGTGCATCCAATAGCTGGAATTGTTTTTTTGATGTGTTTACCGGCGGGGCACTTGATTGTGAACCTGACTCCGTACGTGTCGGCGACTCCGGTTGTTTCCCCGAGATGGAAGACGTAGTCGCATCCTTCCATGTCGATTTCTGCTTTCAGTTTCAGTGCCGTGGCAACACAGTTGACGTATTTCGGCACGATTGTGACTGTCGTTTCGGCGAGTTCGTGCGATAGGACTTCCTCCGGTGTGGTGTTGAGTTTGCCCCCCGTGTAGGTGGTGCCGGGACATTCTGTGAAGGTGCCGAACATTTTCCAGCGGTTGGTTTCGGTCCCTGTCTCCGACGCTGTCAACTTGAACGGACCATCGGATGTGATGTAGGCCTGTGCGGCTGAGGCCGCCGAGGCGACCATCGCGCTCAGGGCGAAGACCGCCGCGAGGGCGATCCCTAGGACCTTGAGATTGCGGGTCATCTTCTTTCCTTTCGCTTGAACGAGCCCCGTTATGGGGTGATCAAGCGGTAGCGCGTTTAGAAGATTAACTCAAGGTTTTTTTAGTTAACTAGGCGTACCGGGGTGTAGGAATGGCACTGCCGAGCGATCTCTTTGGCCTAGCAGCTCGGCCGCAGGGCGGGCTTGAGCCGCAGCTGCTTGCCGTTGTGCGCGGCGAGCTGCACGTTGGCGCGGTGCTCTGCCGTGCAGAGGTCGGTGCTGTTGACGATCAGGCCCTTCTTGCCGCCCTGCATATCGACCACCACCTTGCTGATCGGCGCGTCGGGGATGTCGGCGAAGGAGGCGCGGATGCCACCGTGCTTTGAGTCGAGGCGGGCGACCGCTTCGAAGTCGACCAGGCCGTGCAGGGAGAAGACCAGGTCGGGCAGGTTGTGGTTGGAGGAGCGCAGGAAGGCCGGGCCTTCGAGCGGTTCTGAGAGCAGCGGGCTGAAGGCGCGCACGTGGCCATAGACGGCTCCCGGCGGACAAGCGGCGCCGTGGCCGGCGCCCGCCGCGTACTGCACACGGGTGCAGATGGTGCGGATGTGGCCCTGGTCGAGGAAGGCCGAGCGCGGCAGGCGCACGACCGTGCCGGCGATGTTGGCGTCGTGGCTCCGCGGGCGCAGAAGGGCGCGCAGCCTCGGGTGGCCACCTCGATGGGTGCCCCCCTTCAGCTTCAGCGAGAGCTGCGGCTTGAAAGCAAGACTGGCGCAGTTGGCTGCCTGGTAGCGGGCTTCCCTGCCCACCGGGGAGTCATCGACGCTACTGAAAAGGTTGGTGCCGCCGCCGAAGATCTGCGCCCGGGTCGCGAAGGGGCTGCAATCGGTGGGGTTGATCATAAAGCCCGAGCGGTCGACGTTGACCTGGATGTCGCGCACCACCAGCGGGATGCCGGCGAGGATGTGAGGGATCGGATCCGAGTGGGCGCCGTCGACGGTGACTTCGCCGGTGCGCGGGTTGAACTGGAGTGCCTGGCGGGTGACGATCGTGCCCACGTCGAAGGGCCCCGCTACCGCGGGGACGACGGCGACGACCGAGAGCGGCGCCCCGCCGAAGGGGCCGGCGAGGTAGATCGAGCCGTGTACGTAGGTGAGC
>DATCPU010000324.1:0-2582 GCA_036569925.1 Candidatus Dormiibacterota bacterium | reverse complement strand
GCGCCGGCTCGCGGAGCTTGTAACGCTGGATCTTGCCCGTGACCGTTTTCGGCAGGTCGGGCACGAACTCGATCAAGTGTGGGTATTGGTAGCGCTGCAAGCGTGATTTGCAATGCTCCTGGAGCTCCGCAACCAGTGGACCGTCGGGAGTAGCGTCCCCTTTTGCGATCACGAAGGCCTTGATCTTCGTGAAGCCCTCGACATCAATGCCGACTACGGCGCTTTCGGCGACCGCCGGATGCTCGAGGAGCGCCGATTCGATCTCGATCGGTGAGACCCACAACCCACTGACCTTGATCATGTCGTCGGAGCGCCCCTCGTACCAGTAGTACCCGTCCTCGTCGAGGCGATACCGGTCACCCGTGAAGAACCATTCGCCCAAGATCGAGCGTTTGGACTTCTCGTGCTGCGCCCAGTAGAGGGCCAGGGCGCTGTCGCCTTTCACGTAGAGGTCCCCGGCCTCGTTTATGGCCACCGGATTGCCTGCATCGTCGAGGATCTTCAGCTCGTAGCCGGGGACAGGCTTGCCGCTGGAGCCGGGCCGCACATCGTCCAGCCGGTTGGAGCAGTAGATGTGCAGCATCTCGGTGGAACCGACGCCGTCCAGGATCACGAGGCCGAAGGCGTCCTTCCAGCGGCGCCAAACCTCGGCCGGAAGGGCCTCCGCCGCCGCGACGCAGTGGCGAATGGAGGACAGGTCGCGAGCCTTCGCTCCTTCGAAGTTGAGGATCGCGTTGTAAAGGGTGGGCGCCGAGAAGAAGAGCGTGGGGCGGCGCTTCTCGATGGTGTCCAGCGCCGTGGCCGGTGTGCTGCGTCCCGCGTGCAGAACGGTGGAGGCGCCGACCCAGTAGGGCAAGGTGAGGTTGTTGCCGAAGCCGTAAGCGTGGAAGAGGCCCGTGGTCGAGAAAGTCATGTCGCGCTCGGTGATGCCGAGCACCTGCTCCCCATATGTGACACACGTGTAAGGGATGTCGTGCTGCAGGTGCACTACTGCCTTCGGCTTGCCCGTGGAGCCCGAGCTGTAGAGCCAGAAGGCCATGTCGTCCCTGCGCGTGGGCGACACGGGCACGTCCGGACCGGCGGCGATCTGGTCGACACGCAGTACTGCGGGCTTGCCGCTGGCCCGTTGCGCGGCGGCCGCCACCTTCTCTTCGGTGTTCGGGTCCACCATCACGACGCGGGCCAGGGAGTCGTCGAGGTAGTGGTCGTAGTCCTCGCTGCGCTGGAGGAGGGGATTGACCGGGACAGGGACGGCGCCCATCCAGATCGCACCGAGGAAGGAGGCCACCCACCCCGGGCTGTCGTAGGCGACCAGGAGGACGCGCTCCTCCCGTCGAACGCCGAGATCGGCAAGGCTTCGCGCGGCTCCGCAGACGAGCTCGCAGAGCTCGCCGTACGTCACATCGCCCGCGGCTGAGTGAATGGCGACCTTGCCGGCGCGGGTCTTCAGGTTGCGCTGGATGAGGTCCGCGCCGACGTTGTAGCGGTCCGGAAGATCGAGGCCCCGCATCTCAAGTGTCAGTGTAGTTTCGGAAGGTGGTGGATGGCCGTGTGACGCTGGTGTACGACGGGGAGTGCGAGTTTTGCACCCGCTTGGCGCGGTGGGTGGAGCGGCGGGACCGATGTGGGCGCGTGTCGGTGAGGGCCAACCAGGAGGCGGGCGTGATCGAGTCTTTGGGGTTGACGCGGGAGGAGGTTGCGCGGGCGGCGTGGGCGGTGGAGGCCAGTGGGCGGAGGTTTGAGGGGGCGGCGGCGATCAACCGAGTGCTGAGGGAGCTGGGCGGGGTTTGGTCAGTGCTTGGCTCGTTGTATCTGGTCGCGCCGTTCGCATGGGTCGAGGATCGGTATTACTCGCGGGTGGCGAGGAGACGGGCGTGGTGGTGAGCTGAGGACCTAGTAATTGTCTGACAGCTGAATTTCAGCGGTCGGCGACCCGCCGAAGCGGACGGCACCCGCCCCTTAGGGCGGAACCGACCCGAAAGCGAGTCCGTCCGGCATGAGCGCGACGATGTTGCCTTCGGCGGTGATGACCAGCTGCCAGCCCTCTTCGTGCACCATCCGGTGATGCCGGCGGCATAGCAGGATCATGTTGTCCATGACGTGCTTGCCGCCATCGGCCCAATGCTTGAGGTGATGGACATCCGTCCAGTCGGCGGGCCTGTCGCAACCTGGGAAGCGGCAGCCCTTGTCCCTGAACACCAGGGCTTTGCGCTGTGAGCCGCTGATCGAGCGGCTGGTCTGACCAGCTCGCGGCTGATTCGATTCAGAGTCAAGAAATATTGGTGTCACCGCTGCATCGCAAGCCAACCGACGCGCTGTCTCAGCCGGGATTGGCTGCGCCCACTCGAGATCGGCCGCCGGCGAACCCGGCTGATTGGCCAACGTCGCCATCGAAACCGTGACCGTCAAGTGCGGCTTCTGGCCACCGACTGCGGGCAGAGTGCCGCTGTCAAGCTTCTGACGCGCCAGCTCGACCAGCGCATCGGCACGCCGCTGCTTGGGAGAGCGCTTGTCGTCAGGCGTTGGCGGTCCGCTGAGAGCATTAAGCGCCGTCTGGAGGATGGCCCCGCCTTCTGAATCAA
>DATCPU010000323.1:0-11072 GCA_036569925.1 Candidatus Dormiibacterota bacterium | reverse complement strand
CCTCCGAGCCGTTGAAGGTCATCTTCGACATAAAGGAGGTAGTGGGCGCACGTCTCGCCGCTGACATCCACACCTTTTTGCTGTGCCTCGCGAATCAGGTCCAGGCCACCGGCCGTGCTGACGTGAACTACGTGCAACCTGCACCTGGTCGATTCCGCGAGGCTGATCGCAACCTCGATCGCTGACGTTTCTGCCTCGGGTGGCCGCGACGTGATGAAGTCGAGCGCAGTTGTGCCCTTAGGCTCGAGCAGGCTCGCCGGGTCCTCTGCGTGAAGCAGCAGGATCGAGTCCAGGGCTGCGATGCGCTTCATGCCCTCACGGAGCGTGATGAGGTCGCTGGCGGGAAACTCGTCGATCCCGCTCGGGCACATGAACGCCTTGAAGCCCATCACGCCACGCCGCACCAGCGGCTCCAGCTGTTCGAGGTTGCCAGGCACAAGGCCGCCCCACAGCCCGAAATCGACCTTCGACGAGCGCTTCATCGCCTCCAGCTTCAGGTCGAATGCCGCGACGTCGGTCGTCACTGGCAGGTTGTTGAGCGGCATGTCGATAAACGTCGTGTAGCCGCCGGCGGCAAGCGCCGCCGACCCGTGGGTTATGTCCTCCCACTCGGTCCGACCGGGCTCGTTGAAGTGAACGTGCGAATCGATGCCGCCGGGAAACACATGCAGCCCGGAAGCGTCGATCTCCTCGCCGTCATCGGGAAGGTTCACGCCGACTGCCGTGATCTGATCGCCTGCGATCGCGATGTCCAGCTTCTCGACGCCGCGGGCAGTCACGACCGTGCCGCCGCGGACGATCATGGTTTCGCCAGCAGCTCGAGGAACCGGCCCAGCACATCAATCGAAATGGCCACATCCTCGGTCGTGACCGATTCCGCCGGATTGTGGCTGATGCCGCCTCTGCAGCGCACAAAGAGCATCGCCACCTCGGTGATCGATGACATCGGGACTGCATCGTGGCCGGCTCCGCTGGCGAGATGGACTGGCGTGAGGCCCACGGCTTCGACCGCATTTGTCAGCAGCGACTGGAGCTTTGCCGAGCAGGGCACCGACGAGTTGTCGCTCAACAGCTCCGAGGCGGGTTCGACGCCGCGGCGCGTGGCGATCTCTCGCGCGCGCTCCAGTATCCGGCTGGTGCTCTCGATCCGGACTCGCTCGTCCGGGTGCCTCACGTCGAGGCTCAGCGCGGCCTCGCCGGGGATCACGTTTGATGCGCCGGGATAGACGCCCAGCTGGCCGACGGTGGCGACCAGGCCTTCGCGCGATGCACCTTCGGATTCGACAGCGAGCACGAACTCGGCCGCCGCGGTGAGCGCATCGTGTCGGCTGCGCATCGGAACGGTGCCCGCATGCCCAGCCGTACCCTTGAACGTGATGCCGTATCGAGCCTGGCCCGCGATCGCCGTCACCACGCCGACGGGCGTGCCAAGACCTTCGAGCACCGGCCCCTGCTCGATGTGAACCTCGACGTAGCCGAGTAGCCGCCCCTGCCACCGGTCTTCGCCAATCCGCGATGGATCACCGCCAAAGGCGCTGATGGCCTGGGCGATCGTCACCCCGGCCGGATCAGGCCGGTCGAGGTCGGCCGCATCGAGCGTCCCCGCCACGGCACGGCTGCCGAGGTACGTCGAGCTGAACCTCAGCCCCTCCTCGTCGGCGAAAGCGATGACCTCGATCGCGAATGGCAGACGGTTGCCGCGGTCGTGCAGGGCCTGTACGGCGGCGATAGCCACCATGACTCCAAGCGGTCCGTCGTACCTGCCCGCATCGGGGACCGTATCGAGGTGCGAGCCGAGGATGAGGGTGGGCAGGTTCTGCATCTCGGCTTCGTATCGGCCGTGCAAGTTGCCGATGTTGTCCTGGTGGACCGCCATGCCTGCTGCCTTCATCCACTCAGCCACGGAATCGTTCGCGCGCCGCATCGCCTCGCCGGCGAACTGACGGGTTAACTGGTCAGGCTCGTCGCTGATGGCGCCGAGGAGGTCGAGCCGCTTCATGGCGGTCTCGGCTGACTGATCCATTCGGCGCTCAGCCGCCGTCGCGTTCCTCGAACGTGATGTCCTGCGCCCCCTGCCACACCACGCGCTTTCCCAGCTCGGCCAGCTGGTCGTTGCCTGCGTAGATCGTGGCGAAGTGGTTGCCGGCCAGCTGGCCGACGCGGCTGGCGAACATGGTTGACCCGTACGGAAAGAGGATCTCGGTTTCGCTGACCCCGCCTGGGTACAGCAGCAGGTGGCCGGGAGCGGGGTAGCTGGTGTGATTCTCGTACCCGAGGTCGAGGTCAAGCTCGCCAAAGGGAATCCAGGCGGCCTCACCGCTCCATCGCGCCTGGATGATCTTGGTTTTGAGCGGCAGCATGGCGCGGAACCTGGCGCTGGTCTTCGGCGCCTTCTCAGTCTCCAGGTGCGCGAGAAATCGGAGCTCCGCGACCACGATCTCGATCATTTCGTGGCCGTCGGTTTGAGGAAATCGACCGCCTCCTCGCGGCCGTCCCAGACCACAGTCGTCTGGGCGGGTTCCGTGCGCGCCACTATTTTCCCGCCCCGCATTACGAGCTTGCGCGGCGCGACCAGCCGGATCGCGTCCATCTCGGTCGGCGCCGCAAACACGCAGAGGTCCGCCTTGCAGCCGGGCTCCAGTCCGTAGCCCTCCAGGCCGAGGGCGCTGGCCGGGTTGCGCGTGATCATGTCGATCAGCGTGCTGAGCTCGCCGTGGCCTGACATCTGGCCGTAGTGTGCGAGCACGAACGCGGCCTGGAGCGGATCGCCGTAGCCCAGCGGGTACCACGGATCCATCACGGAGTCGTGGCCGATGCAGGTGTTGACACCGGCCGCGAGCAGCTCCTTGACGCGGGTATGGCCGCGGCGGATCGGATAGCTGTCGAAGCGTCCCTGCAAGGTCGAGTTGTCCAGCGGGTTGGTGACCATATGCATCTCGGCTCGCTTGAGGTTGTTGATGAGCCTGTATGCATAGGCGGCGTTATAGGAGTGCATCGCGGTGGTGTGGCTGGCCGTGACCCGGCCGCCCATTCCGAGCCGGATCGTCTCGGCGGCCATCACCTCGACGAAGCGTGAGTGGTCGTCGTCGGTCTCGTCGCAGTGGATGTCAACCCGCAAGCCTTTGTCGGCCGCGAGCGCCATCGCGAACTTGACGGACCGCTCGCCGTATTCGCGGGTGAGCTCGAAGTGCGGGATGGCACCCACGACGTCGACGCCCATGTCGACCGCGCGGCGCATCAACTCCTCGCCGCCGTCGAACGACATGATGCCTTGCTGCGGGAACGCGACGAGCTGCATCTCCATCTGGTCGCCGATCTCGTCGCGCAGCTCGAGCAGAGCTCGGACGGCTCGGAGCTCTGGATCGCACACGTCCACATGGCTGCGAACGAACTGGACGCCGTTGGCCAGCTGCCAGCGCAGCACGGTGCGGACGCGCCGTTTGACGTCGTCGACGCTCAAATCCTTGGCGCGCTCGGACCAGATGGCGATGCCTTCGAACAGTGAGCCCGACAGGTTATGGCGCGGCTCGCCGACGGTGAGCACCGCATCGAGGTGGATGTGAGGTTCGACGAGCGCCGGCGTGACCAGGGCGCCGCCGAGGTCCAGGACCTTGTGAGCATCCGCCTCGGCTTCCGCTATGAGGCCGCCCCTGATACCGATGTCGCGATTCGCGGTCTGCCCCGGAAGCCGGGCGCCGGTCAGGAGCAAATCGAGCATCGACAGGAGGCTATCAGAGACCTAAACTTCGGAGCGACAACTGTCGGTTTGACAAGGGGGAAGGCCAGTGCAGACGACTGAGGAAGTAGAGAAGCACGTCCCGGTTCGCGAAGGCGACTACGGGGAAAGGGTCGCCACCGTCGAGCCCGGCGGCGTCGAATACATCGCTTTGAAGGAGAGGCACGGCAAGCCGATCCAGATGTTCTGGACCTGGCTGTCCCCGAACCTCGAGTTCGCAACCGTGTTCATCGGCGTCATCGCTGTTGCTTTCTTGGGCTTGAACCTCTGGCAGGCTGCGACCGCCATCATCATCGGAACCGCGCTCGGATCCATTTCGCACGCAGTCCTGTCGTCGTGGGGCCCGAAGTTCGGCGTCCCGATGATGGTCGAGAGCCGGGGGGCGTTCGGCTTCCTCGGCAACATCCTGCCGGCAGGCCTGAACGGCCTGACCGCGTCATTCGGATGGTTCATCGTCAACAGCGTCAGCGGCGCTTTCGCGCTGCAAGCGCTGCTCCCGTCGCTGAGCCTGCCTTTTTGGGCGGCCTTCCTGGTCATCGTCGTCGCGCAGGTGGTCATTGCCACTCTGGGGCACAACCTGATCCACGTCTTCGAGCGGGTCGCGCTACCGCTGCTGGGGATCGTTTTCATCGTCGCCTGTTTCTTCATCTTCATCAACGGCCATTACGACTACAGCGCGAAGCCGATACCGGGTGGCTGGCTGCTGGCTTTCACCGCCGCTTTTGGCTACGCGGTCGGCTGGAACCCTTTTGCGGCTGACTACACACGCTATATGGCGCCCGGCACGGACCGGAAGATGGTGGGGTTCTGGGCGGGCTTTGGCGTCTTCCTTTCGTGCGTCGTCCTCGAGATCGCAGGCGCGGTCTTGGTGACCGTCCACGGCACGGACTGGAGCGGCATCCCGACCGCTCAGCTGCAGCGAGCGATGCCAGACATCGTTTACTACCCGACCCTGCTCTGCATAGCGATCGGGGCCGTGGCCGCGAACGCCATCAACATCTACAGCGGAACCATGTCCCTCGTATCCCTGGGGATCAAGGAGATGGGCATGACGCTGCGACAGCGCCGCGCCATGCTGGCGATCATCGTCGGGGTGATCGGGTTCATCGGCGGCATCGCCTTCCAGGCACAGGTTGCGCCCGGTGGCAAGTACGAGACCTTCTTGCTCCTCATCAGCTACTGGATCGCACCGTGGCTCGCAGTGGTGTTCGTCGACTACTGGCTGCGCAAGGGCAACTACGGGGACGAGAGCATGTTCTACAACACGGGTTATAACCGCTGGCAGGGAGTCGTCGCCATGGCGGCCGGGCTTGTGATTCCAGTGTGGCTCTTCGCCAACGTCTACCCGCTCTACGTCGGCCCTGTACCGACAAACAACCCGGACATCGGGGACATCACCTTCATCGTCGGATTCGTGTTGACCGCCGTCCTCTACTACGTTTTCAACCTCGGCCTTCGCAACAAGACCAGCGCAGCCGCTGCGCCGGTCGGCTCGCGTAACTGAGGCACGGTTCATCTGAGGCGCCGCTGCCACGCAATGGCAGCGGCACCTGAACACAAATGAGATACCTGGACCTGACGCAGGACTTCTCTCTGCACACCCCGGCTTTCGCCGGTTACGCAGGGCCGGCCATTCGATGGATCAAGAGGCTGGCGTTCGACAAGGCGGGCGGACAGGAGATAACGATGACCCTCCACGTCAGCACACACCTAGACGCTCCAGCCCATTTCCTGTCAGGCGGCAAGTTCATCGGCGACCTCGGGCTCGACTTCCTCATCGGACCCGCGTGCGTGGTAGATCTCGAAAGGATGGGAATCGGCGATTACGAGCTCTACGGTCCAGAGCATTTCAAGCGCTGGGAGAAAGACACGGGACTTCGCATCGAACGCGGTGACATTCTCGTCATCCACACTGGCTATCACCGGTACTACCCGGAGAACTGGACCGACAGGTCGCATGTGGACGAGACCAAATACTTCATTCGACACCCCGGTCCCACCCGCGCCTTCGCCGAGTGGGTGCTCGAGCGAGGCGTGAGGTGGATCGCAGTTGACGTAGGAAGCGCGGATCACCCTATGAACACTGTAATCCGGCGGATTCGCAGCGACGAGGTCGATGACGCCGAGAAGAAGCTGGGCCGCAGCCTTGATGAGGTATTTCCGAAGGCCGACTACCAGATCATGCACACGCTCCTTTTTCCGCACGACATCATTCACATCGAGAATCTCGGCGGCCAGATCGATGAGGTGCTCGACCAGAAGATCACCTTCGGTTGCTTCCCGTGGCGGTTCCAGGGCGGCGAGGCGTCGCCCTGCCGGGCGGTCGCGATCCTGGAGTGAAGCCGCCTCGCCTCGAGTACCACGCCCCGGCGACCATCGAGGAGGCGTGCGAGCTGCTCGGCTCATTGGAGGACGCCAAGGTGCTGGCGGGAGGCCAATCACTGATCCCCCTGCTCAACTTTCGCCTCGCCCGGCCCGCGCACCTCATAGACATCAACCGACTTGGCGGCCTCGAGGCGATCTACGAGCGGGATGGCGGGGTCGCTGTGCAAGCGCTGGCGAGGCAGGCGGCGGTCGAGGACTCGGACGTCGCCTCGCGCGCGTGCCCGCTCCTGGTCTCGGCCGTACGCCTGGTCGCGCACCGAGTGATCCGCAACCGCGGCACTGTGTGCGGGAGCATCGCCCACGCCGATCCCGCATCGGAGCTCCCCGCTGTCCTGCTGGCCCTTGGCGGCCACGTCATCGCCCGTTCCTCGCGTGGCGACCGGGTGATCGACGCGGGCGACCTGTTCAAGGGCGTATTTGAAACTGCGCTCGAGCCCGACGAGCTCCTGGTCGAGGCCTGGTTCCCGGCCTCAGCGGGCGCCTTCGCGATCGTGGAGGAATCGCGCCGGCACGGTGACTTTGCGCTCGCCGGAGTCGTGCGTGCGCTGGACCGGCTGGCCCTGTTTGGCGTCGCGCCGACGCCCGTGCTCGCGGACCCGGCTGACCCCGTCCGCGGACTGCAACCCAGCGGCGACCTCGAGGCGACACCGGAGTTCCGCCTTCATCTGGTCCGGGTCATGGCCGAGAAGGTCTTCGCCGCGTGAAGGTCAACGGAATCTCGCATGCGCCGCCGACCGATCCCCGCCGTCTGCTGTCGGATCACCTGCGCCACGATCTCGGCCTGACCGGCACGCACGTCGGTTGCGAACACGGTGTCTGTGGCTGTTGCACAGTCCTGCTGGACGGCGCGCCGGTGCGGTCGTGCCTGATGCTCGCAGTCCAGGCCGAAGGCCACGAAGTGTCGACAGTCGAGGGCCTTGCCGCGCCAGGCGCTCGGCTGCACCCGGTCCAGCAGGCGTTTCACGAATGCCAGGGACTGCAGTGTGGGTTCTGCACTCCGGGGTTCCTGATGTCGGTGGTGGGACTGCTCGCACAGCATCCCGATCCGACGCCTGAGCAGATCGAGGAGGGGATCGCCGGGAACCTCTGCAGATGCACCGGGTACGCGTCGATCCGGCGCGCCGTTCACAGGGCGGCTGAGCTGTCGCGCACATGACCACCCGATGGTTCGGCGAACGCGTGCAGAGGGTCGAGGATGACCGGCTCCTTCGCGGGCAGGGCCGCTTTACAGACGACATCGACGAGGGCGCGCTGGAGTCCTGCCTGGTGCGCTCGCCTTACGCGCACGCGCGCATCACGTCCATAGATGTGAGTGCAGCGCGCGAGGTGCCCGGCGTGGTCGCCGTCTACGTCGCCGCCGACCTTCCGTTCGGCAACCGCGACCTGCCGATACTGATCCCTCACCCCAGCCTCACGCATGGCCGCACCCAGCGGTGCCTGGCCTCGGAGGTGGTGCGGTACGCCGGCGAGGCTGTCGCCTTCGTGGTCGCCGAGAGCCGCAACATCGCAGAGGACGCCGCCGACCTGGTGCAGGTCGAGTACGAACCGCTGCCGGTGGTGATCACCCCTGAGGTGGGAGCCGCCGCACACGACCTCGTGCACGAAGACGTGCCCGGAAATATCGCGGCGGAGATGCTTCAGGAGGTGGGTGACGTCAGCGCTGCGCTGAAATCGGCGCCGCACCGCCAGCGGTTGCACTTCCGCTTCGAGCGTGGTGCGGCTTGCCCCATGGAGGGCCGCGCTGTGTGGGCGCGGTGGTCTGAGCCGGAGCGCAAGCTCACAGTTTTCGACTCGACGCAGTCGCCGACCTCAATCCGAGGTGGACTGTCTGTGTTGTTCGGGCTTCCGGAGTCGAATGTCGAGGTGATAGCGCCTGACGTGGGCGGGGGCTTCGGGCCGAAGATCATGTTGTTCTACCCCGATGAGCTCCTGGTGCCCTTTGCCGCCATGCAGCTGGGCCGGCCTGTCAAGTGGACAGAAGATCGCCAGGAGCACTTCACCGCAGTCAATCAGGAACGGGGCCAGGTCCACGACGTCGAGGTCGGCTTCGACGACGACGGACGCGTGCTCGCCCTGAGCGTCGACTTCATTCACGACACCGGGGCCTACACGCCCTACGGCCTCATCCTGCCCATCATCACCGCGGCGCAGGTGCCGGGACCTTACAGGGTGCCCACCTATCGCGTTCGATTCCGCGCTGTGTATACCAATGCCACGCCCACCTCGCCATACCGAGGGGCGGGTCGCCCCCATGCGTGTTTCGTGATGGAGAGGACCCTCGACTCGATTGCCAATGAGCTCGACGTGGACCGCGCAGAGATCCGGCGGCGCAACTTCATCCAACCTGACCAGTTTCCCTATGACCTCGGCGTGGCATGGCAGGACGGCAACTCGGTGGTCTACGACAGCGGGAACTACCCGGCCCTGTTGGAGAAGGCGCTCACGATGCTTGGCGCACGACCCGCCGGCGACCACATCGGCATGGGCCTTGGCATGTACGTCGAAGGCACGGGTGTCGGTCCCTACGAGGGCGCCCACGTGCAGGTTTTGGTTTCAGGCAAGGTGGTGGCGGCGACGGGTATCCCCAGCCAGGGGCAAGCGCACGCCACGGTGTTCGCCCAGGTGGTCGCCGACGAGCTCGGCATGGAAGTCGCCGATGTCGAAGTTACAGGCGGGGACACGCGCCGCTTTCCCTGGGGTGTTGGCACTTTTGCATCGCGCGGTGCGGTGACGGCCGGCAATGCGATGGCCCTCACCGCCCGAATGGTGGCGGATAAGGCGAAGCAGATCGCGGGGGAGCAGCTGGAGGTCGACCCGGCCGATCTGGAGCTGGTTGGCGGACGCGTCAGAGTCAAGGGCTCGCCCGATCGCGGAATCACCCTGGCGGCGCTGTCAGTTCTGGCTAACCCGGTCCGCTACGCCTTCGGGGGCGGCACCGAGGCGGCGACCCAGTTTGCGTCGAGACGCCGCCCTGGACCACCGCTCGCCGACGGCGAGCAGCCGGGGCTGGAGGCGACCGGCTATTACAGCCCACCAGGGTCGACCTGGGCTGCGGGGTGTCACGCCGCGTATGTTCGGGTCGATCCGAAGACGTTCAAGCTCGAGGTACTCAAATACGTGGTAGTGCACGACTGTGGGCGGCTGATCAACCCGTTCGTGGTCGAAGGTCAGATCGAAGGTGGCGTCGCGCAGGGGATCGGCGGCGCCTTCTACGAGCGGCTCGCGTACGACGCCGACGGCCAGCTGCGGAACGCTTCCTTTATGGAGTACCTCATCCCCTATTCGACCGAGGTGCCTGAGATCGAGATCGGACACATCGAAACGCCTTCACCGCTGAATCCGCTCGGCGTGAAGGGCGCCGGCGAGGCGGGCGTGATTCCGGTCGGCGCGGTCATCGGTTCCGCAATCGAAGATGCGCTTGGCGTGCCGATCACAGAGATGCCGCTTTCGCCGCTGAAGCTGTTTGAGCTGAGCCGGCGTTAGCCCTCCGCCCTGACCACGGCCGCCACGATGTTTCCCCCTGGCGGTCCCTGGTGAGAGTTGCGCTCGCCTCCGCTGACATAGTTCGTGGTGCGACCGGTCACTGACGCAAGGAGCATGCCGCCCAGCGCTTTTCCGATCTGGTAGGCGTCGGCATCGTCCAGAAGGGTGATCCGCTGGCCGCGGATCCGATCGCTGCCGGGTATCACTGACTTCGCGAAGACATGAACCAGGCGTCCAAGCTCAGCTTCAGAAAGCGACCCAGCGTCGAAACGGAGACCCGCGGAACGAAGCGCGTCGCGCACGCCCTCGGCATCGATGAAGTCGCGCGTCACAGCGTGGCCGATGCGCACCGCGCTTCGCGACGTGGCCGCGTTGCCGAAGACAACCACCTCGCCGTGGCGTTTCTCGCCACCCGACGAGGTCATCGCCACCTCCGAGTACAGGTCCCAGTTGCGGCGCACGACAGCGTCCGAGAGAGACGATTCGGCAACCTCGCCAAGCGCCATCGCCACACCGAGGGCTGCGGCGTCGTTCGCGTAGGCGCCGGCGCCTTCGGGCCCAAAGGTGAGGTCATGCGAGATCACCGTCTTGCCTCTGGATTCCGCGTCGGTGATGCTCGCAGTCGTCAGCCCAGGTACCTTGACCATCACCAGGTGGACGTCTTTGGGATCGGTCAGGCCGGCGTCCGCCATCGCTTTGTGGGTGGCTTCGGCGACCTTGCGAATCTGACCCATGCGGCCGACCTCCTCTGGCGGCATGGGTTCGGAGCCCGCCCGGCCGACGACCAGGCGCTTGTCATGGCCGGACTGGGCGTCCTTGTCGGGAATCTCGACCCATTCCCGCGTGATCGCCACGACGTGCGGCGTGATCACGCCTGGGCACCCACCCGACAGCACGAAGATGACCCGTTTCGCCACCTCGTCAACGGGTACTCCGAGAAACTTGCCCGTCCATTCGCGCAGGGCCACATCGGCCCAGACTCGGCCCCAGTCATCGTGGAATCCGGTCCCTTCGGTCTTTCCGACCAGGGCGACCAGGGTGTCGGGCTTGATCTTTCCCGTATCCGCCAGCTTCTGCAACCCCGCAGTGTCCGCCGGCGTGGCGGTTGGGCAGACGAACAGTTCGACCTGTTGAGCTCTCACGCGACTCCCTCCTCAGAACCTCTCATTCAAGAACCGGCGGCCGTTGAAACCCGAAACCTGGCATCGCCTCGAGCTGCTCGGCAAGGGCGAGCAGCGCCCACTCCTGCCCCGACCTTGCGACCAGCTGTACACCGACGGGGAGTCGGTCGTGCAGGCCGGCGGGTACCGACACTGCCGGGGTGTGGGCGAAGCTGACAGGAAGAACGAACTGGATATAGCGACCGTAGGGCTCGCTCAGGAACGGCGGCACCGCATCGATTGCCATCGGCACCAGGCCGAGGGTGGGTGTGAGCAGGAAGTCGAACTGGCTCAGCAGTGGCTTCACC
>DATCPU010000322.1:0-4736 GCA_036569925.1 Candidatus Dormiibacterota bacterium | reverse complement strand
CCCAGCTCCACCTCCGAGCCATAGACCTCGGCGATGAGGTCGGCCGCAAGGTGGTTGAGGTCGTCGGCGGTCAGAGCCATGCCCTTTTCGACGCGTTCGTGAATCTCCAGCTCAAACCGCGCCAGCGTCGGCATGATGAAGAAGTAGCGGTAGAAGTTCGCCATCGCCTCCTCGATCACCGCGATCTGAAACTCAGGATCCAGGTTGGTCGCCAGCAGGTACCGCCGTGTCAGCGCCTGGTGCATGTTCGAAGCGACCTCGGCCTGGAACAGGCCGTAGCTCGAGAACACGAATGGCTGGGTCTTGCGCGTGTAGTACGAGTGCATCGAATGACCGAGCTCGTGCGCGAGAGTGCTCATCGAATAGATGTCCTCGTTGTAGCTCATGAAGATGAACGGATAGGTTCCCGGCGTGCCGGTTGAGAACGCACCCATGCGCTTCCCCTTGTTGGGGTAGACGTCCACCCAACGCTCCTCGAGCGAGCCCTTGCGCAGCACGTCCACGTATTCGTCACCGAGCGGGCTCACGCCCTGGGAGATCCAGTCCACAGCCTCCTCGTACGGAACCTGCCGCTTCGACAGTCCGGGCCGCGCCTGCAGGTCATATGGCTCGAGGGCTGACAGACCCAATGCCCGGCGGCGCACGCGCCAGTAGCGGTGCCAGGTTCCCAGGTTGTCCTGGAACGCCCGAATGACGTTGTGATAAACCGCCGCGGGGATGTGATTGGGCTCGAGGGCTGCCTCCAGCGAGGACCCGTACGCCCGCGCGCGCGCGTAGAACACATCGCGCTTGACGCCGGCCGCGAGGTTCGCGGCCATTGCATGCTGCATCGCCAGGTGGGCATCGGCATAGCTTTCGAAGGCTGAGCGTCGAAGGTCACGGTCAGGGCTGGTGAGCAGCGCTCCGATGGTGCCCTGGGCCACCTCCTCCTCGCCTTCCGCGCCCTTGGCGGGAGCAAACCTCAAGTCGGTGTTGGCGAGCACGGAATGCACGGACAGCGCAGTCGCCAGGGGATCTGACGCCTGCGACAGCAGCTGTTCCACCTCGGGGCTGCGAACGTGGCTCCGCAATTTTTCGAGGCGGTCGAGAAAGTGGCCGAGGTGCTTGAGCCGGGGCGAGGTCGCGACCCATTCGCGGAGCTGCGGAAACCCGATCGCGATCATCTCGGGCACCGCGAAAGACATGGCGGCGCCGAGCTGTGAGTAGGTCGTGCGCGCACGATCCGCGCGGGCGGCCGCGGCCTGGTCGGTGGCATCGACCGAGTAGGACATGGTCGCGTAGACGATCACCTTGCCCATGAGCAGCTGAGCGTTGTCCGCCGCATCGAACCAGTCCGCGAGCATGTCCGGAGATTCGCCCAGGTGCCCTTCGAACTCGGCCAGGTCTGGAAGCTTGGCGAGGATCGAGGCGACAGCAGCCTCCCAGCCGGCCCCGTCGGGAAATACGCTCTCGCTGTTCCAAGTGAACCTGGCGTCGACCTCAGACCGATGGGGCAGCGTCTTGCTCACGGCGCGTAAGCGTAGCGAGTCGAGGCCTGGCGGTACGATTCAGCGCATGCCACGACTCGAGGCGAATGGAATTGAAATCGAATACGAAACTTTCGGTGACCCGAAGGCCGCGCCCATCCTGCTGGTCAGCGGGCTGGGGTCTCAGCTGACCAGCTTCGACGTGGAGTTTTGCGAGCAGCTGCGGGATCGAGGGTTTTACGTGATCCGCTACGACAACCGTGATGCCGGCCTCTCCACCAAGATGGAGGCTGCCGGCGAGCCCGACCTGCTGGCGGCTTTTGGCGGCAACGCCAACCCGGCCTACAGGCTGAACGATCTCGCCGATGACGCTGCAGGACTCCTGAGCGGCCTTGGCATTCGCGCTGCTCACATCGTTGGGGTGTCGATGGGAGGCTTCATCGCCCAACTGGTCGCCATCAACCACCCCGATCGAGTCCTTTCGTTGACCTCGATCATGTCCGGCCCAGGTGGCGAGGACGAGGTCCCGCCGCAACCTGAAGGCGCCGAAGTGCTCATGAGAGTCCCGCCGCCGACGCGTCAGGGTCAGATCGAGCATGGTCTGTGGATCCGCAAGACGCTCAAGGGGCCCGGAGACCCGTTCGACGAGGCGATGGAGACTCGCCAGGTGGAGAGTGCATACGACAGGTCGTACTACCCAGTCGGCACGGGCCGCCAGCTCGTGGCGATCCTCGCCGCCGAGAGCCGCTTGGAGAAATTGAGCCGCTTGAAGGTGCCGGTACTTGTGCTACATGGCACCGACGACGTACTCGTTCCGGTCGAGAATGGACGCCGAGTCGCCAATGCGATTCCGGGCGCGCGCTTGCTCGAGTTCGAGCAGATGGGTCACAACATTCCAGAGCGGGTATGGCCGCAGATCCTCGACGCGATCGACCAGCTGGCGCGGCAGGCGCGAGTACCTCAGCCGCACTAGGCATGCCGACACTGGAGGGAATCAGCCCGGCGATCGCCTTCCTCGCCGGCTTGGTCTCATTCGTTTCGCCCTGCGTGCTGCCGCTGGTGCCTGCCTATCTGGCTTACCTCGGAGCCCGCGCAGGGCAACCGGCCGTTGGAGTCGGCCCTGGCGCAGCGGCGGTTCCGGCATCACTCAACCTGCCAGTGGCAGCTGCGGGGGCGGGCTTCGTCGCCGGCCTGTCGCTCGTATTCATCCTTTTCTTCTACGTCTTCTCGATCGCCGTGCAGCCGATCCGCGGGTACGTGCCGGTGATTGCGGGCGTGTTCGTCATCGCCATGGCCCTGCACGTCGCGGGCTTGATCCGAATCCCTTTCCTGTCGGGCGAGTATCGGCTCATGAAGAAGGCCCCGACGGGCGGTGGGGTCGCGGGCGGTTTCGTCCTCGGCATGGGGTTCGCGAGCGGCTGGACGCCATGCATCGGAGTGACCCTCAGCGCGGTCCTGAGCTCTGCGGTGTCAGCCGGCACGACGGCGCAGGGCCTCGTTTTGATGATCGCCTACTGCCTCGGGCTGGGCCTTCCATTCCTTGCGCTTGCTTTCGCGTTTGAACGGGCGCGTCCACTGGTGCGCCTCGTCAACAGCCATCGGCGCGCCATCGATCTTGCATCGGCCGCGGTGCTGCTGGTGATGGGGTTGCTCCTGGTGACGAACAAGCTCACGATCCTAGCCGCCGGCATCTCTCAGCTCGTTCCGTCCTGGCCGTCGCCGACGCTTTGACCGAGCTCGCTGTCGTTGCCGGGCCGCCGATGTTCTTCGGCCAGCGGGGGGCTACTGCAGCCTCAATTGCTGCGTTCTGGGTTCTGTTCTATATATGGGCGGGCTCGGAGTGGTGGCTGGCATATCGCTTGCGGCGCATCCCAAGCGACGCGACCAAACGTGACGCCGGCACCAGGTTTTGGTTGATCTCATCGGTATGGGCGACAGTGGTAGCAGGCATCGGCCTGGCATATGGGTTCCAGGACGCCGCGATTGGAAGGGAGCGGACCGAGATTTTTGTGGCCGGCCTGATTCTGATGATTGCCGGGATGGCGCTGCGGTGGTACTCGATCCGCGTGCTTGGCGCCTCGTTCACCATGGACGTCGCGACGCGTCCAAGTCAGGCGGTCGTGCAATCAGGCCCGTATCGCCGGATCAGGCATCCGTCTTATACGGGCGCTCTCTTGACGCTCCTCGGCATCTTGGTTTGCTGCGTCAACTTCGCGTCGCTTGCGGCTCTCGCACTGGCCCTGGCCGGTTATGCGCTGCGCATCAGGGTCGAAGAACGCGCGCTTGCGACGCAGCTCGGCTCGCCTTATCGCGACTACATGCGCCGCACCAAGCGGCTGATTCCGTTCTTGATCTAGCTCGTCTACAGGGCTCCCGGTAAGACGGCGACGAAGTTGCCTGCAGCCGGCACCCTGGTCGAGACTCCGCTGCTCACATTGACGATTGACAGGACGGGGGTAGAAGAGTTCGTGAAGACGCTGGAGTCGACTACCAGGCGTGTGGCGTCGATCCATCCGATAGGTGTTGCGTTGGTGGCCACGACGTGGGTGCCGATCCCACCGGTTGGGGCGACCAGGAAGATCGTTGAACCGCTGCATCCTCCCTGCGCGACGCTGGCCACGTTCGTGGCGATCACGCCGGTTGGGGACACAGGGCCGATGAGCGGGCAGTTACCGCCGGTCGCATCTGGCTTACGCGCTAAGGGAAGCTTGCGAGTTTGGCCATCCCAAGTGGCGACGGAGCTGGTCGGCGCGTCGATGCAGACGGCGCCACCCGACGATACCGGCACGTCCGAGTACGTGCCGGTGCAAAGGGAGAACAGCCGCACTCCGGTCTGCGCATTGACCACGTGATAGCCATAGGCCGTCGCAAACCCGTCCCAAATATTCTGCGGGGGTGCGTCGAGGCCGAGCGCGATGACGAGGCGACCCGCGTGCCACCCGACCGGCCACTCAATCACGTTGGTCGAAAAGAACAGCTGGGTGTGATTCGTGCCGCCATGAAGATCCTCGACGTACAGACGGGTGCTGACCGGGTAGCGCGTGTAGTCGAGCACGGATACCGCGATCCGAAGGTCGTCAGGGCTAACCGAGAAGGCCGCCGCCTGGTGGGGACGCAATGTGATGTGGGTTGCCAGGCCGGTGCTCTTGTCAGGACGCAGGAAGCGGACGTCGGAGTCTCCGTCGAGGTAGTAGACGGTGGTGTTCGACGTGCTGAGGTTGCCGATCTGCACGTTGGGCACGGTTCGCTTGCGAGCGGTCGTGGTGGCGA
>DATCPU010000321.1:0-4291 GCA_036569925.1 Candidatus Dormiibacterota bacterium | reverse complement strand
CGCCCCTCGCATCCCGCCGCTGCTGAGCGCCGGCGGGCGCTGCGACCGCCAAGCTAGTCGTGCGCAAGGGCGCGCGAGATGACCAGGCGCTGAATCTCCGAGGTCCCCTCGAACAGGGTGTAGATCTTCGCGTCGCGGTGCCACTTCTCGACCGGGAAATCACGGATGTAGCCGTATCCGCCGCAGATCTGGATCGCCTGCTCGGTGACCTTGACCGCGACCTCGCCCGCCTTCAGCTTCGCCATCGAGCCCTCGGCCTTCTTGAACTCGCCGCCGTTGCGCCCTTCCCACAGAGCCCGCCAGATGAGGGCGCGCGTGGCCTCGATTTCCGTCGCCATGTCGGCGAGCATGAAAGCGATTGCCTGGTTCTCGATCAGCGCGCGACCAAACTGCTTGCGCTCTTTGGCGTACTGCAAAGCGAACTCAAATGCCGCGCGGGCGATGCCGAGTGCCTGGGCGCCGACGATCGGGCGCGACAGCTCAAAGGTCTTGAGCGCGACCGACGAGCGCGAGTGCGTGCCCTCGCGCGCGCGTGCCAGCCTGGCTTCCAGCCTCTCCATGCCGCCGAGCACGTTCTCGAGCGGGATGGTGCAGTCCTCGAGGAGAACCTCGGCGGTGTGCGAGGCCCGGATCCCCATCTTCCTTTCCTTCTTGCCCTGCCTGATGCCCTTGGTGCCCGGCGGGACGACAAAGCTGGCCTGCCCGCGCGTGCCGAGCTCCGGCTCGACCGCGGCGACCACCACGTGGACTCCCGCAATGCCGCCGTTGGTGATGAAGATCTTCTGGCCGTTCAGCACCCAGTCGCCGTTCTGCCTGACAGCACGGGTTTTCATCGACGAGACATCGGAGCCGGCATCGGGCTCGGTGACGGCGAACGCACCGAGTGCCGGCTTCTCGACGGTGCCGAAGCAGGCCGGGATCCACGTCGCGATCTGTTCGGGCGTGCCCTGGGAGAAGATCGCCGCGATGGGCAATCCGGTGCCCTGGATGGCCAGCGCGATGCCTGCACAACCCCAGGTCAGCTCCTCGGCCACCAGGGCCGGCAAGATGCCAGTCGCGTCGGCGTACATCTGCTGTAGAAAGTCGACGCCGTAAAGGCCAACCTCGGCGGCCTTCTTGACGATCGGCCAGGGGAACTCTTCCGCTTCGTCGTACTGGACCGCGTAGGGACGGATCTCCTTCTCCGCGAAGGCGTGGACCCAGTCCCTTATCTCACGCTGCTCGTCACTCAGCTCGAACGAGACCATTGGCTCTTGGCTCCTGTGCTAGAACGATTCAGTACTGGTACGTACCGTTATTGCCGCCGACCTTACGCCGCAGTGCGTCATCGTGTCAAGTCCCCTAGCCACCTTGCTCGCGAGTTTGAGCGAACCCCTGGAACGCGACCCCAGCTGAGCGCTAATGTCGTCTCTTGACCCTTTTGGCGGCGCTCGCGATTCTTGCCGCGGGCTTCGTGGCCGGCATGGTGAATGCCGTCGTGGGCACCGGCAGCCTCCTCACCTTCCCCACCCTGCTGGCGATCGGTTATCCCCCTGTTGTCGCCAACATGAGCAACACGCTCGGCCTGGTTTTGGGCAACGTCAGCGGCGTTGTGGGCTACCGCCGCGAGCTGGCCGGCCAGCGCCACCGCTTGCTCGAGCTGGCCATCCCGACGGCGATCGGCGCCGTGGGCGGGGCCGTCCTCCTGCTGGCGCTGCCTGCGGGGGTCTTTCTTCGCATCGTGCCCGTTCTGATCCTTTTCGCCGTCGGGCTTGTGGTCGCCCAACCCCGCTTGTCGGCCGCGCTGGCTCGTTATCGCGACCATGCAGGCAGCGCGTGGGCGCTGCGCGCGGCGATATTGATCGCCGCCGTCTACGCCGGCTACTTCGGCGCCGGCGTTGGCGTGATTTTCATCGCCATCCTCTCGGTCTTCATCAAAGACGACCTCCAGCGCCTCAACGGCGTCAGGAACGTGCTCGCGGCGACGTCCAATACGGTGGCCTCGCTGGTCTTCATTGCCTTCGGCCACATCGAATGGGAGGCCGCAGGTCTGCTCGCGGTCTCCAGCATCGCCGGTGGCCAGCTCGGTGCCTCTGTCGGCCGCCGTCTTCCGTCGAACGTCCTACGCACGCTCATAGTCATCGGCGGCCTGGCGGCCGTGGTCAAGCTGTTGGCGTCGTGACCACTACTGGTCAGGCGTCGCGGTCGAGCAGCTCCCGCAAGACCTCCGCGGTGTGCTGACCCAGCAGCGGAGGCGGCCTTCGGATCGGGCTGGATTGCCCGTCGATCTTCCACGGCGCGCCGACCTGGCTGATCTCGCCGGCCTTGGGGTGCTCGATCTTCTGGCGCATCTCACGCTGCGTGGCTAGCGGGCTGTCGAACGCCTCTTCGATGTCGAGAATCGGCCCTGCGGGAATGCCGAACTGCTCAAAACGCGCCAACCAATCGCTGCGCGTGCTTTCGCGAAGGTGGGCGTCGATCGCGGCCACCAGCTGAGTCCGCCCCGCTTGCCGCAGCGCATTGGTCTTGAACTTTGGATCGGTGGCGAGCTCCGGGGCGCGGATTGCTTCGCAGAAGCGAACAAACTGAGCGTCGCTCGCAACCGCCACGTTGATGAAACCGTCGCTGGCGGCGAACGTTCCGTATGGCGCGATGGTGGCGTGATGGTTGCCTTCCTGAACGGGGACTTTGCCGGTCGCGAAGAACCGGCCTGCTTGATATGCGAAAAGCGCCAGCAGCGAGTCGTTTAGGGCAACGTCGATGTAGCGGCCTCTGCCGGTGGTGCTCCGCTCGACCAGCGCGGCGAGGATGGCCTGGCAGGCAAACATTCCAGCCGTGATGTCCCCGATCGGTACGCCAACCTTGGTCGGTGGGCGGTCCGGGGCAGCGTTGACACTCATCATCCCGGAGGTGCCCTGGGCGATCTGGTCGTAGCCCGCCAGCGTCGGCTGGTTTTGCCCGAAGCCGCTGATGGATGCATACACCAGCGCCGGCTTCTTGCCCTGCAGCGTCTTTGCGTCCAGCCCCAGCCGCGCCATCGTGCCCGGCTTGAAGTTCTCCACCAACACGTCGCATGCCATAGCGAGCCCTTCGGCCACTTCGCGCATAGCGGTATTCTTCAAATCCAGAACTACGCTTCGTTTGTTGCGATTGATCGACAGAAAGTACGAGGACTCGCCGTTGATGAATGGCGGTCCCCACTGCCGCGAGTGGTCACCGGACGGCGGCTCCACCTTGATGACGTCTGCGCCAAGGTCGCCGAGGAGCATCGTGCAGTACGGCCCCGCCAGCGCGTGGCTGAAGTCGAGGACGCGTATGCCCGCCAGCGGCAGCGGAACTGCCAAATCGTCCACCGAACGAACCTACTGCGCCTTGGCGGCATTTGCGTCCGACGATGAACGCATGAACAGCTGAAGCCGGCCTCGAAGACCGTGCGTATGTCTGAACCTGGCTTCTCGCCGGGCCAGAATGGTCTTGATCGGCACATGATCCAGGATGGCCAGCTCCTCGGCCAGCGCCTGACGCACCATCGTCGCCATCATCTCAGGCGCGTCATGCCCCGCAGGCTGCTCGCCAACCACGCGATCGACGAGCCGGAGGCCAAAAAGGTCGCGAGCCGTGAGCTTCAGCTGGCGCGCCACCTCCTGTGTGTGAGATGAGTCGCGATACAGAATCGTAGATGCGGCTTCAGGTCCGATCACGGAAAAGATCGCGTTCTCCATCATCAGCAGGCGATCGCCAACGGACAAAGCCAACGCTCCGCCGCTGCCGCCCTCGCCGACCACGACGTTGACGACAATTGTCCGCAGCCGTCCCAGTCGCGCCAGCGACTCGGCAACCGCCCCGGTGATACCCGCCCCCTCCGCGCCGGCATCGGTGGCGGCTCCAGGAGTGTCGACGAGGGTGATCAGAGGCAGAGAGAATCGCTCCGCGAGCGTAAATGCACGCATCGCCGTGCGGTAGCCGCTGGCCCTCGTACGCCCGCCGTTTGCAGAATGCCGGTTCTGGGCCACGATCACGACGGCGCGCCCGTCGAGCGTGCCGATGCCGGCCATGATGGAATCGTCGTCCTCCCCACTCCGATCGCCGTGAAGCTCGAACACATCGTGAAACACGAGACCGGCGAGGTCGCTGCCGGTCGGACGGGCGGGATGCCGTGCCAGCTCAACTGTCTCCCATACCGACCGGCCAGGGCCTGCGAACGGGAAGGGCTTTGGGACGGCTGGCGCCTTGGCGCGGGCCGGCTGCTTGGGGCGGAGCATCGAGGCGAGATGGCCGAGGATCGCCCGGAGGTGCTCGCGTTCCACTATCG
>DATCPU010000320.1:0-17873 GCA_036569925.1 Candidatus Dormiibacterota bacterium | reverse complement strand
CCGCCGCTCGGCGTGCAGGCGACCAGGTTGCCGTGCTGGTCGGCGACAGCAACGTGGACCGTGTCACCGCGAGCCTCGCCCAGCGATTGACCTCCCGTTCCAGTCCAGTGACCCTCCGCTATCGTCTGGACGGCTCGCCTTGGAAGTCGTGGTATGCGGCCCCCCGGCGCCCCTGGACGCAGCTCGAGTGAAGCTCTAGCGCCGACAAGTTGGCGCCTGGCGCCGGCGTATTCGGGCGACAGCAGGTCATCGATTGGTATGTCTGCGAACTCAGGATCCGCGTACCAAGCTTCGCGGTCCGCGAAGGCGAGCTTCGCGCACTCGGTGACGATATGGATGTGATCGGCTGAGAGAAAATCCAGTTGATCGAGACCGAAACTCTCCAAGAGGCGCAACTGCTGCAAGAAAACGGGGCCCTGGCTCCACGGCCCGCATTTCGCCACGGTCCAGGCATCAAAGTCGACAGTGAGCGGAGCTTCGTGCCCGGCAATGAACTGGGTGAAATCCGCGCCAGTGAGTAGGCCGGCGTGGGGCCTCCCCGAGCTGTCCATAGCAGGTTGTCGGCAGAATTGGTCGATCCCGTCGGCGACGAATCCGGAATAGAAGGATGTCAGGGCAGCCTCAATCTGGGCCTCTCGACCTGCACCGGCAGCGATCCCATCCTTGACCAGGCGACGGTAGGTCTGTGCCAAATCCGGATTGCGAAATCGCATTCCTGCTGCGGGCCGGCCCTCGCCTAGGTAGAGCTCGGCGGACGTCGGCCAGTGATCGCGAAAAAGAGCCTCCACTGCCTGAACCGCATCGGCGATCCGCGGCACCACGGGATAGCCGCCCTCCGCGTACTGGATTGCAAATCGAAGTACCTGCTCTATGTGCATCGAGCCGTGGTCGCGAAGCAGCGTCAGCCAGCCTCCGAACGCTCCGGGCACGCAAGCGGCAAGTAGGCCCGACCCGGGGATCTCGTCAAGTCCAAGGGAACGAAGCGCGTCAACCGATGCCGTTTGAGGGGCAGCGCCTTGCCCGCAGATGACCTCGACGCGGCCGCGCGAAACGTCCCACAGAAGAATCGGGACTTCGCCGCCCAACCCGTTCAAATGCGGCTCGACCACCTGCAGAACGAATCCAGCAGCAACAGCGGCATCAAAAGCATTGCCGCCTTCTTCCAGGATCGCCATTCCGCTCTGCGCTGCAAGCCAGTGCGTCGAGCTGACCATGCCGAAGGTTCCCTTCAGCTCGGGCCGAGTGGTGAATGTCACGACTCGATGATCACAACACGAATTATCGCGGGCTACCATGAGACGTCGATGGCAGAGATCGAAATCACTTCCACCAGCCTCATAGTTCACATCCGTGGCGCAGATCAGTTCTTCGCCCTCAAGAGCCGGCTCGAAGTGCCTCTCGAACACATCGCTGCGGTCGAGCTGAGCCCGCCCGAATCTCATCAGATTTGGCATGGTCTCCGGGTTGGAGGCACCAACCTGCCTGGCGTCATCACGGCGGGACGGTTTATCCAGCACGGCGAGTGGGCGTTCTGGGACGTCCACGATCCGGGTAAGGCGATTGCGATCCGCATGCATGACGAGCACTACTCCAAGTTGATCATCGGAGTTGACGATCCTTTCGCCACCGCCGCGACAATCACCAAAGCACTCCGGCGACCCTGATCGCCATGACGGCGCCGGTGTCATCTGGCTACCAAGTGCATGACTGAGGTCGCCGTGCCCGCACGCATCGAAGCCAAGACGCTGGGGGAGGCCTGGATTGCAATCGCGACGGCGATTCTGAGAGACGGTGTCGTGGGGAGCTGGGAAGGCCTGTCAATCGTGGAGGTGTTCCTCGCCACTCTCGACGTGCGTTCACCGAGGGTGAACGATCCGATCATCGCCCGGCACGGCGATCCCGAGCGCCTGGCGTGGATGCACGCGAACTTTACCGACCACTCGCGACTCGCACAGCTCGGCGACGCGGACAGCTACGCGACGCGGCTGTACGACTACGCCCACGCCGGCCACGATCAGATCCGCTGGGTGGTCGACCGACTTGCCGCCAATCCATCGACCCGCGACGCGACCATCACGACCTTTCAGCCGCTAACCGACACCAGCTATATCCCATGCGTCAGCCTGCTCGACTTCTGGCTGGTCAAAGGTGAGCTCGAGCTCGCGGTCTACGCCCATTCCATCGACTTCGGTACGAAGGGTTACGCGAATCTCGTCGAGCTCGCAGCGTTGCAAGCTCGCGTGGCCGGCGATGTCGGCGTCGTGGTCGGCACGCTCACGATGACGGTCAAGTCGGCCCACATCTACCAGACCGAGCTTGACCTGATGCGACGCATCATCGCTGCGACCGGTGCGGCGCAGAGTGGAACAGAAAGGCCGGAGGCTCAGCCCCCGGCCCGTCTTTAGAACTTAAGGCAGCACGCGATAGCGCTTGCCTACTCGCGAATGCCTTCGCTGGCGACCCGCTTGCTCGCTGCGTCATACGCGCCGTGCTCGCGCATGATCTTCTCGGCCTCCATTCGGCGGTCGCCCGCGTCAACCGTCACCAGCGTGCGGCCGCCACGGAACTCCTTGTCGTAATACTCGGCGTCCTCTTTCGGTACCCCCAAGCCTGTGAGAGCACCGCCGACGCCTCCGATCGTGCCGCCTGCCACCGCGCCTGCGACAATGCCCGCCAACAGGCCCCCCGCGATCACCGGCCCGATGCCTGGTATCAGCACCGCCGCCAGGGCGCCCAGCAAGCCGCCAACCGCGCCGCCGGTGAGTGAACCACTGGCCGCGCCTTTGAGCGCGCCCGCCGCGTGGTCACCGCCCTCTTTGGTCGCCGGGTCGCCGTGGCTGGCAAACCCAATGTGCTCATGCGTGAAGCCCGCGCCCTCGAGCGCCACAACTGCTGACTCCGCTGCCGCGCGGTCGGTAAATACGCCAACGATTGTCACTTTGTCCATCCGTGTCCTCCTTGTGAATAAGGCGAGGTCTTTGCCGGGCCGTGCCCGCACGAGGGTTAGTCCCTCAGGCTTACGGTGTCGCCGGCTACTGCCGGCAGTCCCGTTCTAAGTTGTGAGCACGCGGGAACCTGGTTTTGCTCGCCTGCTTAGGAAACGTCTGCCCACTAACGCTTACTGAGTGCGGCGTGTTTACATCACTACACCTAAGTGATGTCATGAGCCTCGCCCGAGGAAGTGCCTCGCCTCGGCGTGGACCGCTGCAAGTGAAAGCCGCCGCGGCGCACTATGTCAACCGTGATTTCGCCGGTTTCGCCGGAGCCTTCGGTAGGCCGCGGCCTCGAGCTGCAAGGCATCGCCAAGCGATATGGCGACCTGGTAGCGGTGCGCGATCTCAGCTTTGAAGTGCATCCCGGAGAGGTGTTCGGATTTGTCGGGAGCAACGGAGCGGGCAAGACAACCACCATGCGGGTCGCGCTGGGCACGCTGATCCACGACCGGGGAGCTGTCCTCTGGGATGGCGTTCCGATCACGTTCGAGGTGCGCCGCCGCATCGGCTATATGCCAGAGGAGCGCGGCCTGTATCCGAAGATGCGAATCGGCGAGCAGCTTCTCTATCTGGCGCAGCTGCACGGCGCGACCAAGGCCGCGGCGGTCCGCGCCACTACCCACTGGCTCGAACGGTTCGAGTTGAAGGAGCGGGCCCGAGATGAGCTTCAGAAGCTAAGCCACGGCAACCAGCAGCGGGTGCAGCTGGCCGCCGCACTTGTCTTCGAGCCCCTGATGCTGGTGCTGGACGAGCCATTCTCGGGGCTTGATCCCGAAGCAGTCGATTCGATGAGTGCGGTTCTCAAGGAGCGCGCGGAGGCGGGAATACCGGTGATCTTCTCCAGTCATCAACTCGAGCTCGTCGAGCGCATCTGCGACCGCGTCGGGATCATCCAGAAAGGGGAGCTCATCGCGTGCGGAACCATCGAGGAGCTTCGCGGGCACGGTCCCCGCCAGATGTGGGTGGATGCTCCTTCAGCGCCCCAAGGTTGGAGCAGCCCGCTTCGCGGGGTACGCGTGGTGCGAGCTGACGGCAGCCGCGTCCTCCTCGAGCTCGATCCTTCAGCCGACGATCAGGCCATCCTGCGCGCGGCCCTCGCCACCGGGCCCGTGCGCGAATTTCGCTACCACGTGCCGAGCCTGCTCGACATATTTCGGGAGGCGATGACCGAACGAGCCGCCTCAGCGGTGTCCTGAATGAGCCGTTTTGGAGGCGACGCGCTTCATACCGTCCTTCTGATCGTGCGCCGCGAGTTTCTAACGCGGGCCCGCAGCAGGTTGTTCATCGGCGGCACCGTCCTCCTCATGGCCCTCATGGTCGGTTACATCGTCATTCAGGACCTCTTCATCAGCAAGGCGGTCACCACCGTGACGGTCGGGTTTGCGGGAGGCGCACAAGTCCTGGCCCAGCCGCTGAAAGCGGCAGCAAGCAGCGCCACGTTCAAGGTTGATACGTCGACGCTGGCTGATGTAGCGGACGGGCTTCAGCGGGTGAGGGCCGGCAAGCTGGATGCCATGGTCAGCGGGGACGCAGGCGCCCCGGACGTGTCGGTGATGAATGACCTGGACCCTACAGTCGCCGTGACGCTCGATGCCTTGGTCAAGCAGGTCGTCCTCAGCCGGGCGCTGGGAGCAAGCGGCGTCGACCCCAGCCCGATCCAAACCCAGGTCGGGAGCGCAGGCATCCACGTCGAGGTGCTCGATCTAAACGCAAAGGTGCGCACCGAGCGGCAGGTGACGGCCATCTTTGTCGCCATCCTTCTATATGTGGCGCTCGTCCTCTATGGGCAGATCGTCGCGGCCGGTGTCGTCGAGGAGAAGGCGAACCGGATCATCGAGATCCTGCTGTCAACCGTCCGCGCGCGGCAGCTGCTCTTCGGCAAGGTGGTCGGGATCGGCCTCCTGGGCATGGTTCAGCTGGTCCTGGTGGCGGCGGTGGCGTTGATAGCAGCCGCCAAGACCCAGGTGATCTCGGTGCCGTCGGTCGAAATCGTATCTGTCCTCGGAGGTCTCCTCTGGTTCGCTTTGGGCTTCGTATTCTTTGCGCTGATCTTCGCCGCGGGCGGGTCAATGGTCTCGCGTCAGGAGGATCTAGGCGCGGTGGTCGCCCCGATCAGCATGCTGCTCGTGGGGACCTACTTGGCCTACTTCTGGGTCCTCGCGAATCCAACGAGCCCGGTGGCCGTGGCCCTCTCGCTGCTGCCGCCGTTCGCGCCGATTCTCATGCCTGCCCGCATGGCGGCTGGTGACGCCGTCCCATGGCAGGTCTTGGCGGCCGTGGCCCTCATGGTCGCAGCCATCTTTGGGATGAACTGGCTGGCGGCGCGCATTTACGTCAATTCCGTGTTGCGCCTCGGAGCGCGTGTTGGCTGGCGCCAGGCATGGAGGGGCGTCGACTAGCTCTCTCAAAGGCCTGGTACAGCGACGACGCCGGCTGGGGCAAGAGCCTCCGCGCGGGGCCCGAAGGGTCCGTGCTGCCTCACCGTAAGAGTTGACGCTCCCGTAGCTTGGCAGCCAAAACGGCTAGCAGGCCGAACGCTAAGCCGAAGGCGAGACCCGTAACCATGCTGCTTGCGACAGCAAAAGCGCGAAGAATCAAATTCTCTGCGAACGGGCTGAATGTCCCGGCAAGATTGCCGCCGATGTGCGGGATATCATCGCCCCACGACGCGTCCCAAAGGACCTGATGCGTCAGACCCAATAAAAGGCCATAAGCGAGGCCGAGAACCACAAAGTCCAAAAGAGGCCGTTGGCTTTTTCTGAATATGGCGACGAGCAGCCATACAAGCAAAGGTATTACCGCCAGGGCGGTGTAGGCAGGAGCATCGATGGCAATGAGCCGTAAATCGTGAACGACAACCCTAGGCAGCGTCAGCGCTGCAAGCAGGATGATCTGCACGAGCGGTAGGCCAGGCGTGCGGAACACCGCCACCTCACTGTCTGTCTTCATAGTCCTCCTCGCTCCGGTTCCACCCGAATGCTGTAGGGGAGCCTGGCCCGACAATGCCGCGCGCCTTCGCCGATCTCGCCGCGATCTCGCCGCGAAATTGCCTCAGGGTCAAACGATGAAGCGGTAACCCACTCCCCAAACGGTCGCGATCTTTTCCCCGAAGTCGCCGAGCTTCTGGCGAAGCCGCCGGATGTGGTTATCGACAGCGCGGTCAAAGCCCTCGTAGTCCCCGCCCCAGACGCGCTCGATGAGGAACTCCCGGTTGAAAGCCCGCCCCGGGTTGGCGACGAACAGGTGAAGCAGCTCGAACTCCTTTGGCGTCAATGCAAGCTCCGTTCCGTTCAAGGTTGCGCGATGCGATGCCGGCTCCAAGCGGAGCGGGCCATGGACGATCGCCTCGTCGGGGCCGCCGTTGGGCTGGCCGCGCCGCGCCTCGAGCTCGACCCGCCGAAGAGCGGCGCGCGCACGCGCGAGCAGCTCTCGCACTCCGAATGGCTTGATCAGGTAGTCGTCTGCGCCCACCTCCAGGCCGAGAACGCGATCGACCTCCTCCGAGCGCGCGGTGAGCATGATGATGGGCATCAGGTAGTCCTGCCTGAGCTGGCGGCAGACCGACAACCCGTCGAGCCCGGGCAGCATCCAGTCCAGGATCACGAGCTGCGGCACCTCTTCGCGCACCAGTTTCAGCGCTGTTGGCCCGTCGTGGGCCTGGCGGACGACGTGTCCTTCCGCTTCCAGCTCTGCTCGGATGAGGTCGTTCATCGCCGTCTCGTCTTCCACCACAAGGATCGATGCCATCGGTCAAGCGGCCTCGCGCGCGAGCCAGATGTGGAACACGCTGCCTCGCCCAAGCACGCTATCGGCGCCGATCGATCCGCCCATCGCCGCCACAAGGTCTCGCACGATCGCCAGGCCGAGACCCGAGCCGCCTGTGTCGCGCGCACGCGACTGGTCAGTTCGGTAGAAGCGGTCGAAGATCCGCTTCAAGTCCGCGGGCTCCATTCCGATTCCGGTGTCGGAGACCGTGATCGTGACGCGATCGCCGTCCATTGCGGCGTCGACGGAGATGATCCCGCCGTCGAGCGTGTTGTTCAGCGCGTTTCTAACCAGGTTGGTGAGGACCTGGGCAAGGCGATCGCGGTCGGCCATGGCTCTTGGCAGACCTGCCGCGCTCGAGTGCACGAGGCTCAGGTTGCGCTCGCGCCTGGCCAGCGGGGCCAGGGTCTCGCATACCTGATCGATAAGCATTGGCACGTCCACGGGCTCGATGTTGAGCCGAAGCTCATCCTCATCTGCCCTCGCTAAGGCCAGCACATCGTCCACGAGCGATCCCAGTCTGTCTGTTTCCGCAGCCACGACCGACAGGTATTTGCGCGTTTCGGTATCCATTTCGCGGCCGGGCTTGAGGAGGGACTCAACGTGCGCGCTGATGCTCGCAACCGGAGTTCGCAGCTCGTGAGACGCGTTGACGATCAGCTCCCGCCTGCTCTGGTCGGCGCGCTCAGCGCGAATTTGCTGCGTCCGGGCTTCGGCTCGTGCGACTGCGAGCTGCACGCGGCTCTCGTCTACTCCGAGCATGAACTCGGCAAGGCGGCCCCAGAGCCACGCCGTGCCGTTCAAGACCGCGAGTGAGAGGGCGCCAAACCCGAGACCGAAAGCACTGATCAACAGGAACCCGGCAGCGACGTTCGCATCGAAGTGCCCGTTGATCGTCACGCCCGGCCACATCGAACCGGTAGACATGTCCGTGGGAAAAGACTGATACAGGGCGGTAGCGACGGCATACTCGACCGGATAGAGGATCAGGGCTATCGAAACCGTGATTAGAACGATCGCGAGCGTGAACGAGAACACACCGAAGGGAAACTCGAGCAAGAGGTACACGAGGGTTTTCCACGTGACAGGATCGCCCAGTGTCTTGAGAAGGCGCTGCCACATCGAACGCTGGACGGGATCGGGGAGCGACGCCGGCCTGATCTGGGCTCCAAGGAGATGTATCGCCAGGCCGCGCTCGATGCGCCCGAAGAACAGCCATGCGAGAACCGTGGCGATCAGGATGGCAAACCCGACTATGACGATGGCGAGACCGACACCGGCAGAGAGCCCCGTGACGATGACCACGAAGTAGAGGGTGCCCAAAGGCAACGCCAGGAGCAGGTATGAGATGCGGAGATACGTCCGGCTGTCTCCAACAAGTCGCCATGCTGCACTGAACACAGGGCGGAGCTTAGGGGGAATTTGTCGCGCCTTTATGTCGAATTGGCTGTGTTTCGTCTTGTTTCGCGACGGACGCATAGCCCAAGTGGCGGCGGTCGCAAGCGCTCGAAACAGCTCCGGATGGGGTCAGGCGGACAAGACGGTCTTTCGACGGCATCCCGGCCGCCTGACAAGAACACCATCGCTGAACCGCAAGAACAAAAGCCGTAACTCTTTTGCTGACGAACCTCCACCTGGCCGCCCGCTGCATTTCTAAGGCAGGCCGCGCCGAGACCGGCCCAAGAGCAGGAGTGTCACTCCGCCGAGCGAAAGGACGATTGCGCCTGCGCGCGCCCTTGTCAATGGCCGATTAACACGCGCGGCGGGGTCACTAATCGGCAATTTGACACGGTGCAGGCCGGCGCCATACTCGATCCGATTTCGGACAAAGCGGGGCTGCAGCGCGTCCAATCGCTGCTAAACGGGGAGGAGATGCATGTTTGCGCACCTTGGCTTGAAACGTATTGCGGCCACGGCGGTTGGCGGGCTTAGCACCCTGGCACTTCTTGTGAGCGGGAGCGCTCCCGCCGTGGCGAAGGACGACCATTCGTATCTGGCTCTTGGTGACAGCGTGGTTTTCGGATACATCACGAAGGCGGGATTCGAGTATGCCAATGCGCACAACTTCGTCGGATATCCCGACTACGTCAGCCAGGCGCTCCGATTCAGCACCACGAACGCATCGTGCCCCGGCGAGGCAACCGGTGGGTTCATCTCGGTTACGGGCGCGGACAATGGGTGTCGTCCATTCCGGGTGAACGCCGAGCTCCACGTGTCATATACCGGTACGCAGCTTGATTTTGCGACCACCTTTCTCAAGGCGCATCACGGCACCAGGCTGGTAACCATCGGGCTCGGCGCCAATGACGCATTTCTTCTCGAGAGCGCATGCGCAGGCGACTCTCAGTGCATAGCCAACGGGCTTCCGCAGATGCTCGCCACCATCAGCGCGAACATGCGCACGATCCTCGACGCCATCCGCGCTACCCGTTTTCACGGCGTGTTGATGATCGTCAACTACTACTCACTCGACTACAGCGATGCCTCGGGCACGGGCCTGACCCAACTCTTGAACCAGGCGATCACAGCTCCGGCTGCGGCCGACCATGCAGTTGTAGCTGACGTATTTGATGCCTTCAAGGTGGCTGCGAACACCCCGTTTGCCGGCGGTAACGCATGCAAGGCCGGACTTCTCAACGCCAGTCCCCCAAACCAATTCCTGTGTGACGTGCACCCAAGTCAATCAGGACAGCAGTTGCTTGCACACACTGTCGAAAACACCTACGCTGCCGCCGCCAACGACTGACCTTGTGGAGCCGGCGCGGTCTTCGCGCCGGCTCCTCAGCCGCAACAGTCGCCAGACTGCAACCTACACTCGACGCCACATGTCTCACACGGACGAGGGATGAAGCGCGTGAGGGCGGATCGGGAGCAGAGCCTCGCCATACAGACCTGTCCCCGGCCGACACAATGAGTGCAGCGCGCAAGGCCCATGACGTTCTGGCGGGGCTGGCCAGGTCGTACCTGTTCGAAGACCTGACTGTCGACGAGATCCGTCCGCTCGCGGCGACAGCATCGACGCGTGAGCTCGTGCGCGGCGAGCGGCTATGCCACCTTGGCGACCCAGCCGACGAGATATGGGTAGTGCTATCCGGGGAGGTCAAGGACTCTGTCGTGGACGCCGAGGGTTTCGAGGTGATCCACTTCGTCCACGGGCCGGGCATGACGCTCGGAGAGCCAGGCTTCTTCGCTGTGGAGCGGACTCGAATTGTCGAGGTCATCGCAGTCGAGCCCTCAACAGTGATTCGCCTCGACCGTCGAGACCTCGTGCCTTTCATGGCGAAGCACCTACAGGTCAAAGATCGAGTGCTGGAGGCTTTGGCCTCTAACACGCGATGGCAGACGACGATGATTTCGTCTGCAGCGAGGCGCCCACTCGCCGACCGGCTGATACTGCGACTGCTGGAGCTCGCCGAGCCGAGCCCGCAGCCCAATCCGGGCGAGGCGATCACTCCGAAGATCTCTCAGTCGACGCTCGCAGCGATGGTCGGGGTGAGCAGGGAGAACGTGAACCGCGCTCTGTCCGCCTTGACCGCAGACGGCTCGATTCGTCAGGAGGGCGGGCGATATGTCCTCGTGGACGAGGAACGGTTGCGCCGGGAGGTGGCGAGAGACTGGCCGCTGGCCGGACGCCGCGACCGCCGCGCAGGTCAGCCCGAACGGTAGGACTGTGCCGGCGCATCACACCTGACCGGTGATCCTGCGACATGGCGCAAAGCCCAAACCTCCGCCATGATCCCCAGAGCGAGCTCAGAGTTTTGAGGGAGAAATGACGACAACAAAGACCGATCGTCTGGCCCAGTTCTTTTCATCGGGATTCGGTGGCGCGGTGGTCGGGCCGGATGACCCGGACTACGATTCCGCGCGCGCAATCTGGAACGGCAGCATCGACGCACGGCCCGCGCTGATCGCAAAATGCCGCACCACCGCGGACATCGTCGCCGCGGTCACCAGGACGAGGGCAGCCGGCGTCCCGCTCGCCGTGCGTGGGGGTGGCCACAGCGTGGCAGGGCTCAGCACATGCAACGACGGTGTGGTCATCGACCTGTCGTCGATGCGCAGCGTGGAAGTGGACCCGGACAGGCGCACGGCATCGGTGCAGCCCGGGGCGACCTGGGCCGACCTTGACTCCGCCACTGCAGTGCATGGCCTCGCCACAACCGGGGGGCTGATCTCGACCACCGGGGTTGCCGGCCTCACTCTGGGCGGAGGTATCGGCTGGCTGCAGCGCAAGCACGGACTGTCGTGCGACAACCTTCTGGAAGCGGACGTCGTTACTGCCGACGGCGACGTGCTCGCTGTTAGCGACACCGAGCGCCCCGACCTGCTGTGGGGACTGCGTGGTGGTGGCGGCAACTTCGGAATCGTGTCCCGCTTCGAGTTCGCCCTGCATCCTGTTTCCACCGTCCTGGGCGGACTCTTCCTGTTTCCTTTCGAGCGAGGCAAAGAGACTTTGAAGGTGTTCCGCGACTGGGCGGCGGGAGCGCCCGACGAGGCCTCGATGCTGGTCGCCATCATGACGGCGCCGCCAGAGCCTTTCGTGCCGGCGGAGATGGTCGGCCAAAAGGCCGTGGCGATCCTCGGCTGCTGGTGCGGCGATATCGACTCCGGTGTCAGGGCGATCGAGCCCTTGCGAGAGTTGGGACCGGCGGCTGATCTCTTTGGTCCGATGCCCTATCTCGCTCTGCAGACGATGCTTGACGGCGGCGCGGGCCCGGGTTCGCGCAACTACTTCCGAGGCGGCTTCGTTGCCGACCTCGACGATCGCGTCATTGACCTCGCGCTCGAGCATGGGGGGCGCATGCCGTCCCCTATGTCGCAGATTCACTTTCATCAGATGGGCGGCGCGGTCGGCAGGGTCCCGTCGGACGCCACGGCGTTTAGCGGCAGGCACGCCGGCTATACATACAACGTCGTATCGACCTGGACCGAGCCGGCTGAGGACGCTCAACACATCGCAGCCAACCGTGATGTGGCGTCGGCCCTAGCTGAAAGGTCGGTTGGCGGCGCCTATGTGAACTTCGCTGGTGACACTGATGTCGACAGGGTTCGCTCCCTGTACGGCGACGAGATCTACGACAGGTTGGCCCGGCTCAAGCGGGAGTACGACCCGTCGAACCTGTTCAGCCGCAACCAGAACATCAGGCCGGCCCGATGAGCAACTCCGGCAGGTTCCTGATTGCGAGCTGGGATGGCGGCGGCAATACGCCGCCGGCATACAACCTCGCTGCGCGGCTGGTCGGGCTCGGTCATCAAGTCCTGCTCATCGGCTGGGGCAGCATGGCGAAGCGCGCGGCCGCAGCCGGCGTCGAGTTCGCGACCTATCCCTCAGTGAAACCCTGGCCAGATGGCCTGTCGCAGGACGACGCAATCGACGAGCTCTTGAAGCCTGCACTGTTTAGTCGTGCGACACGCGACGACATACTTGCCGCGGCTGAGACCTTCGCACCCGACGTCATGGTGTTGGACTGCATGCTCGGAGCGGGATTCGATGCGGCGCGCACGCTCGAACTCCCGACCGCGGTGCTGGTTCACGTCCTGTATTCGAAGTTCAGGTATGAGTGGGGAAGCGGTGTGATGGAAAGGGATATGGCTCCGATCCTCGACGGGGCGGATGCGACCCTGGCCCTGGTGCCGCCGGGCTTCGACTCGCCATGCCCTTTGCCTGCCAACACCGAGTACGTCGGCCCGATCACGAGTCCGCGCAGCCGGGACCACCTCGATCCGAAAGATGCCGCGTTGCTGACTTCGCCGGGGGATCCATGGGTGCTGCTGAGTCTCAGCACGACGTTGCAGGGACAGACCGCGGCTTTGCCCGCCATGTTGGACGCCGTCGCGGCGCTGCCGGTTCGCGTTTTGCTGACTCTGGGAGGAGTTCTCCCGATCGATGCGATCAATGCGCCGGCGAACGTGACAGTTCGTGGCTTCCTTCCTCACCAGCTGGTGCTGCCGCACATGGCTGCGGTCATCTGTCATGGCGGTCTGAGCACCATCACAGGAGCCCTCGTCGCCGGCAGGCCGATCGTCTGCATCCCTCAGGGACGCGAGCAGCCCATCAATGCAGAGCGGGTCGCCGCGACCGGTGTGGGGCGGGTCGTCGCGACCGACGCCCCGGCTCGGGAGATTGCGGCTACTCTCGAGGAGCTGCTGGAAGACCCGGCCGCCTCGCGGCAGGCACGTCATTTTGCCGACGTAATCGCGAGGCTGGGGGGTGGCGCTAGCGCCGCCCGCAACATCGTGAGCCTCCTTCGCCGACCTGTTTCAATCTAAAGCACTGCCTAGAGAGAAGACAGATTGAACAGAGGCGATCGGTACGAGCGTACCTATGAGATGCGAGCGGCCGCCGGGGAGGACGTCCACGGCGAGGCCAATTTCGTCTTGCGATTTTCGCCCGGCAGCGTCCTCGACGCAGGGTGCGGCACCGGAAGGGTTGGCAGAGAGCTGCACCGCCGTGGTGTCGAGGTGGTGGGCGTCGATCTCGATGCAGAAATGCTGGAGACGGCTCGAGCCCGGTGCCCGTCCGTGGAATGGATTGAAGGAGACCTCAGCGCCATCAGCCTTGGACGCACTTTCGACATCGTGTTGATGGCCGGCAATGTGATCAACTTCGTGACACCCGAGGTGCGGCGGCCAGCCCTTGAGAATCTCGTGCAGCACGTGCGGCCTGCAGGTCTGCTGATCAACGGACACACGATTCGGCCGGACGGCTGCCCACCGGCAGTGTTCGCCAATTGGAGCGAAGCGGCAGGCCTGGAGCTGGTCGAACGCTGGTCGACGTGGGATCAGGATCCGTTCATCGAAGGCGCTGAGTACTGCCTTACGGTGTATCGCCTCCCTGCATGAACCGCGCTCTTAAGCAGACAAGAGCGCAAATCCGATCGTGGGGGTCACTCCTCACTTAGCGCTGAAGTCCACATCCTTGGTCTCCACCGTGCCGGCCGTCCGGCCCGGCGCCGTCTGGTATTTCCAGTACAGGTTGGTGTGGGAGATGACCACCTCAGGCGGCGGCGCTCCCCATTCCGTCTTGTCCCCCGTCGTATGAGCGTCGCTGACCAGGGTCGCGTCGTAGCCCCTGGCCAACCCGCCGTGGATCGTCGAGCGGATGCACGCATCGGTCTCCGCACCGACGACTATGAGTCGCCCGACGCCCAGATCTGAAAGCACGCTTTCGAGGGCGGTGTCCTCGAAGGAGTCGCCGTAGCTCTTCTCAACCAGCGGCTCACTCTCGCTCGGGCTCAGCTCTGGCACGATCCGCCAGTCGTCGCTCCCTTTCTTAAGCTCCTCGTCGGAGTGCTGGACCCAGACGACTGGGACGCGCTCGTGCCGTGCCTTTTCGACCAGGCTCCCGACGTTCGCGACGACCGTGTCGCGCTCGTGCGCGTTCCCGACGACACCGTTCTGCACATCGACGACGAGGAGTGCGGTGTTCGGCCGGTTCTTGAGTGTGGTCATGTTCTCCCCTCCGCTGGACTCCTGGCTACGTCGCGGGACTGCGCGCCCGACAATTCGAATTATCGATGTTGAACCGGCTCAGGACACCCGAACCACATGAATAGAGTGGCCACGACCTCCGGGCGGCTGGTCGTCTTCGTTGGCTCCGTCTTTGCGGCCGAATCGGCATTCTTTGCCGTGGTCCCGCCGCTGGTGCCCCAGCTGGTGCGTGCCGGGCACCTCACCACCACCGAGGTGGGACTCCTTGTGGCCGCGTACCCGGCAGGGGTTCTGCTCGCTGCCATCCCGTCGATGGCCCTTGTCGACCGGCGCGGCGTCAGGGTGGCGACAGTGATCGGCATCGCTGTGCTGATCGCCTCCACCCTTGGGTTCGGTTGGGGTAACGACCCGCTCGTTCTGGATGCTTCGCGGTTCGTGCAGGGTGTCGGCGGGGCGGTGGCGTGGGCCGGCGCCCTCGCGTGGTTGACCAGCACCACGGCCAGGGAGCGCAGGGGATCGGTGATCGGTGGGGCGATCGGGGCGGCGCTGGTCGGGACTGTAATCGGACCTCCAATCGGAGCTTTCGCCAGCTCGATCGGTCGGGGTCCGGTGTTCAGTGCGCTGGCGGTCGTGCTCGTGCTGCTCCTTCTGGCCGCGCCGCGTCAAGCGCCGGCGGCAGCGCCGCTGCGTGGCTCGGTCCAAGCGATCCTCAAACTTCTCAGTAGCCGCCGCGCCGCCATCGGTAATGGCTTGCTGCTGGTAATCGGGGTGGTCGGAGGCACCCTCTGGAGCCTGGTTCCGCTCTTGGTGGTCCACCGGGGCGGCGGCGCTGGGGTGATCGCGGTGATCCTTGCGGTGAGCTACACGCTTGCCGCGCTGATGAACGTTTACATGGGGGGCATCTCTGACCGGTTCGGCCGGCTGCTGCCGACGCTGGCGGGCCTGGCGGCTTCAGCCGTGCTGCTCCCAGTGGTTCCGCTCGTGACTCCCCTCTATCTACTCTTTATCGTCTGCGTCGCCGCCCAATCGACGATCTCCGCTCTCTGGACGCCGACCGCCGCGATGGTCAGCGACGGCGCGGAGGGCACGGCAGCTGGCCAGGCCGTTGGGGTTGCGACGATGAACGCGGCGTGGGCGGCGGGCGGCGCGACCGGTCCAGTGCTTGCAGCGTGGCTCGCGGACGCGGCGGGGTTCGAGCTGCCTTTCGCCGTCGCGGCCGGCCTTTGCGCAGCGAGCGCAGTCGTAGTCCTCGTCGCATACCGGCGCAGCCGGCAGCCGCAGTCACCCGCCACGATTGCCCCAGTGGCGGAGCGCTCAGGCCCGTGACCCCTGCCCCTCGTCGATTACTGTGCAGGTGATGCGGGCCGCCCGGATGCTGATGGCAGTCGATCTTCATGCGGCCGGTGAGCCAGGCCGCGTGATCCTCGGCGGCGTTGCCGACGTCCCGGGCAATTCGATGTTCGAGAAGCGAATGTATTTCGAACAGCATCTGGACGGCATCCGAAAGCTGATGCTGCGTGAGCCTCGCGGCTATCCCGCGCTGTGCTGCAACGTCGTGCTGCCGCCCACGGATCGCCGTGCCTCGGCCGGGTTCGTGATCATGGAGCAGACCGAATACCCGCCCATGTCCGGCAGCAACATCATCTGCACGGCGACAGCGCTGCTGGAAACCGGTTACCTCGCGGCTGTCGAGCCTACGACCGAGTTCATGCTCGAGTCGCCGGCCGGCCTGGTGGGGATCGTTGCGAGCGTGGAGGCTGGGCGAACGAAGAGCATCACGTTCGAGAACGTGCCTGCTTTCGCCGTCCATCTTGATGCTTCGGTGGAGGTCCCGACGCTCGGCACCGTGACTGTCGACGTTGCGTACGGCGGCATGTTCTACGCCATCGCCAAGGCAGAACCGCTCGGTTTCCGGATCAGCCCGGATGAGGGGCGAGACCTGGTCCGAGTGGGGGAGATGATCAAGGCTGCGGCAAGGGAGCAGCTCCCGGTCTCACATCCAGACAACCCCGAGATCGCCGGAGTGTCGATCATGCAGTTCACCGGCCGCTCCGCTCACGGCGGAGTCGCAAGGAGAAACACGGTTGTCGTTTCGAGCGGTCATTTTGACTGGGATCGCCCGGCAACCTGGACAGGCATCCTCGATCGTTCCCCTTGTGGGACGGGCACCTGCGCGCAGATGGCGGTCCTGCACGCGAAGGGAGAGCTTGGGCTCAACGAGGACTTCGTGCACGAAGGCATCCTGGACACCACCTTCACCGGCAGGCTCGTCCGATCCACGACGGTCGGTCCTTACCCTGCTGTGGTGCCGACCATCACCGGCTCCGCCTATATCTATGCCATCTCCAACTACATGCTGGATCCGGCGGATCCCTTTCCCGAAGGGTTCACCGTCGGCGACATATGGAGCGTTACCGACCCGGCCCGTTAGGGCCTACCTACTTGCTCTTGGGGTGGCCGTTGGCGTTGTGGTGCTTGACCACCGTCGCCGCCGCGATCGCCTTGGCTCGCTTGGTCGGGCGGCCTTGCTTGAGCTCGCTTTGCTTGATGTGCTCGTACATCCGCTGCTCTTTGTCGCTCACGCTCGGCAAATGTTGCTTTTGGGGCATGGAATACACCTCCTCGTCAACTTAAACGCCTGGCACGACCCTAAAACCCGGCCGACGCTTAGTTGAAGTAGCCCACCAGGTCGACGATGACGTCAGTGCTTCCCGACGAGTTGTAGAAATCGACAGCACCTGTTGTCCCGAGAGTGGCGACGACGAGATTCGGCACCGTCAAGCCCGCGGGCCAGTTCAGGTCGGATGCCGTCGGCCGGCCCGAGGTCGAGGGATAGACGGTGAGGAAGCCCGCAGCCGTCGTGCGGGTCACGGTGACGTTCACGATGACGGCGGTCGCGCTGCTCGGCACGCCAAAGTGACCGCCGACCGCGAGCGTGTAGGTCCCACCGGGACCTAGCGTCGCGTGCCCGCGCGTGTCGGCAATTCGATGGGGGACCTGTGGGTTGAACAGCGTTCCCGTCAATGTGCTGTCGGTGAAGTAGCCGCTCACGTCGACGATGACGTCCGCCGCGCCGGCGCTGTTGTAAACGCTCACCTTGCCGCCGGCTCCAATTGGCACGATCACGCGATTGGGCACGGTCTGGCCGGCCCTCCAGTTGAGGTTGGAAGCGGTCGGCCGCGTTACGCCAGTGGGCCACACGGTGAGGAAGCTCGAGCCGGTCGTATGGGTGGACGTGACGTTGAGAATTGCCGCCGCGGCGCCGGTTGGACCTGGCGGGACCCCGCCGGCGCCAGTCACCTGGATGTCGAGCTGGCCGCCAGGGCTCAGCGTTGCGCCCGCATTCGGCATTCCGCTGCCTGTTCGCGTGTCAGTGATTCGTGCCGGCGTCAGCGCGACCTCCTCCCCGGAGGTGCCGCTTGGGGTCGAGAAGTAGCCCTCGAGGTCGGCAATCACGTTGACTGAGCCTGCTTGGTTGTACAGGGTCAGGCTTCCGCCGGTGCCCACCGGCACCTCGACCAGGTTGGCCACCGTCTGGCCGCTCGTCCAGTTGAGGTTGGACGCCAGCGGCCGAGCGGCGCCGGTCCCGTAGACAGTGAGGAAGCTGGCAGCCGTCGTGTTCGTGACCGTGACATTCATGACCACGGCCGTCGCGCTGGCCGCGGGGCCGGTGAGGGTGAAGGT
>DATCPU010000319.1:0-6215 GCA_036569925.1 Candidatus Dormiibacterota bacterium | reverse complement strand
ACCACGCAGTGCGAGTCGTCCATGACGATGATCCCGCCCGAGCCGCCCATCGTCCCAAGCGCCTTGAGGCCGTCGAGGTCGGTGGAGGTGTCGAGCATCGAGCCCGGGAGCACCTTCGCCGACGAGCCACCCGGCCAGAAGACCTTGACCGTGCGGCCGGGAAAGGGGCCCCCAGCAAGCTCTTCGATGATGTGCCGGTAGGTGACGCCGATCTCAATCTCGTAGTTGCCCGGCTTCCTGACGTCGCCGCTCACCGTCACGATTCGCGTGCCCTTCGCCTTCTCGGTGCCGCGCTTGGCGTACTCGGCGCCGCCGTGGCGCATGATCCACGGCACAGTCGACAGCGTCTCCACGTTGTTGACGGCTGTCGGTTGACCCCACGCGCCCTTGATCGCTGGGAAGGGGGGACGCGATCGAGGCTGCGCGCGCTTGCCTTCCAGGGATTCGAGCAGCGCGGTCTCCTCGCCGCAGATGTAGGCGCCGTGGCCGCGATAAAGGCGAATGTCCAGGGCGTAGTCGGATCCAAAGGGATGGTCGCCCAGGTAACCCTTCGCGTGCGCTTCCGCGATAGCGTCGCGCAGCATCTCGTACGGCACGTCGTACTCGCCGCGGATGTAGATCCACGCCTGGTGTCCGCCGATGGCAAACGTCGCGATCGCCGCGCCCTCGATGAGTGCGTGGGGCGAGTTCTCCATCAGGTAGCGGTCCTTGGCGCTGCCCGGCTCGGACTCGTCGGCGTTGACGACTATGTACTTCGGCCCCGGGTGGTCCTTCGGCACGAACGACCACTTGGTCGCGGTCGGGAAGTCGGCGCCGCCGCGGCCCCGCAGCCCTGATGCCTTGACCTCATCGATGACCTGGGCGGCATTCATGCCCGTGACCACTTTCTTGAGGCCCTCGTAGCCGCCCAACTTTTCGTAGACGTCGAGCTTGTGGAGGTTGGCCTTGCCAAACCATTCGGTCAGCACGGGGCCGCCGACGGTGCCGCGCTGCTCAGCCACTCTTCTTGGTCCTCCGCACGGGCTTCTTTCGCGGCGCTGGTTCAGTTGCCGCGTCAGGAGACATTCGAACGCCGGCTTTGACGTGCGCTCTCACCAGGCGGCGGTCGTTCACCAGTGAGTCGATCTTCGCGCGCGTGAGGTCCGTCTCGTAGCGATGGTCGAGCCGGGCGACTGGCGCGTACTCACACGCGCCCAGGCACTCGACCTCTTCGTAGGAGAAGAGGCCGTCCTTCGACACCTCGCCCGGCTCGCGTACACCGATCGCGACCTTCAAGCGATCGACGATGTCCTCGGCGCCGCGCAGCATGCAGCTCAGATTCGTGCAGACGTAGAACCGGTGCTTGCCCACTGGATCGAGGTGAAAGAGCGTGTAGAAGGTGGCCACGCCCTCGACGTAACCAGGGTCGAGCTGCAGCGCCGTCGCGACCTCGCTCATCGCCTCCGGCGTCAGATGGCCGAGCTCTTCCTGGGCCAGGTCCAGCGCGGGCATCACCGCAGATCGCGGTTGCGGGTATTTCGCCGGCAGCGCGCGGATCTCGTCAAGCACGTGGCTCGACAGAGCGCTCATATGGCGTCCTTCATCGGTCGACGTCCCCAAGCACCGTGTCGGCGGTGCCGATGATCGCGATCATGTCGGCGATCATGTGATTGAGCGCCATGCGCTCGAGGGCTTGCAGGTTGACGAACGATGCCGAACGGAACTTCACGCGCCGCGGCTTGTGCGTGCCGTCGCTGACGATGTAGCACCCGTTCTCGCCGCGGCCCGATTCCACCGCTACGTAAACGTCTCCGGCCGGGACCGAGTAGCCCTCGGTGAACAGCTTGAAGTGGTGGATCACAGCCTCCATCGAGGTCTCGAGCTCTTCGCGTGGCGGCGGGAGCATCTTGCGGTCGTCGACGTTCACCGGTCCATCAGGCAGCCGGTCCAGCGCCTGGCGAAGGATCTTGACCGACTCCCGCATCTCCTTGATCCTCACGAGGTAGCGTCCGCAGCAATCGCAATCGTTGGAGGTCGCGACCTCGAACTCATAGTTCTCGTAGCCCGAGTACGGCATCGTCTTGCGCAGGTCCCAGGCGATGCCTGATCCACGGATCATCGGGCCGCTCGCTCCCAGCACCTTCGCGTCGTCGGGCGACAGGCGGCCGATCCCGATGGTGCGCGAGCGCCAGATGGGGTTCATCGTCAGCAGGTTCTCGTACTCGTCGACGTGACCGGGCATCGTGCCGATGAACTTCTCCAGCATCTCGAAGAATCGCGGAGTCGCGTCTGCGAACACGCCGCCCGGCCGGATGTACGAGGTGTGCATCCGGAAACCCGAGATCTCCTCGTTCATGTCCAGGATCGTGTCGCGCTCGCGAAAGCAGTACATGAGCATCGACATCGCACCCAGCTCCAGCCCGCTCGTCCCCATCCACACGAGGTGGGACGAGAGCCGGGTCAGCTCGGACATGATCACCCGCAGGACCTGGGCACGCGGCGGCACCTCGACGCCCATCAGCCTCTCGACCGCCAGTGCATAGGCGAGGTTGTTGATCGGAGGGGACAGATAATCGTGGCGATCGGTTACGACCACGCCCTGCTGCCAGCGCAGCGCTTCCATCTGCTTCTCGATTCCGGTGTGCAGGTAGCCGATCACGGGCTTGATCCGGCGGATCTGCTCGCCGTCGAGATCGACGATCAGCCTCAGCACGCCGTGAGTCGAGGGGTGGTGCGGGCCGAAGTTGACAGTGAGGATCTCGCCCCCGAATGCGCCCGGCTGCCCCGTCTTGGTGATGGTCACGCCCTGGCCGACGCTCATCAGGCGTCCTCCGGGGCGGTCTGCCACTTCTCGTGCTCTTCCGAGAACTCGACAGTCTCGCCGCCCACCGGGTAGTCGCGCCGCAGCGGGTGGCCGACCCAGTCGTCGGGCATGAGGATGCGGGTGAGGTCCGGGTGGTTGTTGAAGACGATGCCGAAGAGGTCGTAGGTCTCGCGCTCGTCCCAGTTGGCCGGGGGAAACAGGTCCTGCACCGAGTCGATCTTCGGAGGGTCGCCGTCGACGAACGCGCGGACGCGCAGCTGCTCGAGCGACTCGAGGTTGCGCAGCTGATAAACGATCTCGAACCGCGAAGGGAATTCCCGCGAAGCATCGGCGAGATGGTCGACGCAGGTCATGAAGGTCAGCAGGAGGTAGCCTTCGGACCGCAAGCCCGCCAGCGCCTCGTGCACACTCTCGGACGGCACCGTTATCCATGAGTCCCCGGCGCTGACGCCGCGGTCGATGATCAGGGTGTCCGCGATCACTGACGCGGCTTGATTCCCTGGGCCTTTATGCGCTCCTGCAGGATCATGAGGGCGTTGAGCAGGTCCTCAGGTCGCGGAGGGCAGCCCGGGATGTACACGTCGACAGGCACGATCTTGTCCACGCCCTGGAGCAGCGCGTAGTTGTTGAACACGCCACCGGTCGATGCACATGCGCCCATCGAGATGACCCACTTGGGCTCCGGCATCTGGTCGTAGACGGTGCGCAGCACGGGCGCCATCTTCTGCGAGACGCGGCCGGAGACGATCATCAGATCGGACTGCCGCGGCGAAGCGCGCATAGCCTCCGAGCCGAACCGTGCAATGTCGACACCGGCGGTCGCGGTGGCGATCATCTCGATGGCGCAGCACGCCAGGCCGAACTGGGCCGGCCAGACCGAGTTGCCACGCCCCCAACCGACGAGCTTGCCCAGTGTCGTCGTGAGGACGTTCTGACCCATCGGGTCGAGCATCTCCTCTAGTCCCAATCGAGGCCGCCCTTGCGCCAGATGTGAGCCAGCGCGACAAGCAGGATGCCCATGAAAACGAGCATCTCGATGAGGCCAAACCACTTGAGCTGCCGCATGATCACAGCCCAGGGGTAGAAGAAGACAGCCTCGACGTCGAAGATGATGAAGAGCATCGCCGTGAGGTAGAAGCGAACTGAAAGCCTCCGGTGCGCAGGGCTGTCGGTGACGATGCCCGACTCGTATGGGGCGAGCTTCGATTTGTGCGGCTTGTTGGGGCCCAGCACAAAGCTGAGGGTGACCAATGCGCCGATCAAACCGAGAACTATCAGTACGAAGATCAGGAGCGGGACGTAGCTCTCGAGCAAGTTTCCGTAGCGGCCTCAGTCAACGGGGGCTTTATGGAACGAGGATTAATTCTATTCGGCCCTAAAGAGCCGCCGCTGAGTCAGGCGGTGAGGCCGGTCAGATCGGACCAGGTCACGCCGTTCCATCCCCACGTCGTTGTCGGATCCGCGCTGCCGATCGCAAAGCCTCCGGCGAGCACGACGACCGAGCGCGCCGCGTCGTACGCGAGCCCATATCCGTCCTTTGGCGGAGGCGAAGCGGCCGGAGCGATGCGCGTCCATGTCGTGCCGTTCCAGGTCCACGTATCCATCGTCTCGCCGGCTGTCGTGGCTGATACGTGGATGGGAGCCACGAAAAGGATCACCTTTCGCGCAGCGTCGAACACCATCGCTTCGGGGAGAGGCGTGCGGTCGGTCACCCCCGGCGGACTCTTCACCGGATGCCGCTGCGTCCACTTGGTTCCGTCCCACGTCCACGTATCGGTCAAGCCACCAAAGCCGCCAAACAGAACTGCGTTGGCCCGCGCAGTGTCGAACGCCAGCCTGGCGAATTGGCGCGCCGGTGGCGAGATCGCCGGCGATCGCTGCGTCCAGTCTTGGCCGTTCCACAGCCAGGTGTCGTTCAGCTCGGAGCCGTCGAAGCCGCCGAACAGCAATATCAAATGATGGACCGGGTCGTAGGTTATGGCCGCGCCGGTCCGGGGCGAGGGGCTGTGGGCGGGGCAGACCTCGTGCCATGCGCCGTTCCAGAGCCAGGTGTCGCCACGATAGTCGCCGGTCTTCTCCCCACCGAACATGACCACCACGTGATGCTCCGGATCGTCGGCCAGCGCCGCGCCGGCGCGGGTGGGGGGCATCGTCGTCGATTCCTTTCGCGTCCACTGGCTGCCGTCCCAGACCCAGGTGTCGTTGCTGATGGTGGCGCCGAGTCCGCCGAACAGGAGGACCTGGGCTCTGGTCGAGTCGTAGACGAGATTCGTCGCGCGCGGCCACAGCGGGGCGCTGATCAGGCTCGACGAGGACGGGCATGGGGTCGCGGTTTGTGATGGGGACACCGATGGAGTGGGGCTCGGCGATTCCGAAGGGGTGGCGATCGACGAGGGCGTCGGCGTGGGAGGCAGCAATGACGCGCCCGGCGGTCGGATATCACCGCAAGCCACGCAAAGGAAAACCAGGCCAAGCAGGCCGAATCGCTTCAGCTGTTCTTGCGCTTGTGTTCGATCGGGACCCCGTGGCTCAGGGTCGCGTGGATGGGACAGTAGCGGTTGCAGGCGAGGTCGATCGCCTCATCCACCATCTTCTTGTCGAAGTCTCCTGACCAGCCGGTGACGAACGTGATGTCGATCTTGGTGAAGCGGCGCGGCCACTCCTTCTCCTGCTCGCCTTCGACCTCGACCTCAAGGGATGCGAGCGGCTGTTTGAACTTCTTCAGGAGGAGGACGACGTTGAGCCCGGTGCAGCCACCGAGGGCGCCGAGCAGCATCTCGGTGGGCCGCATCGCCTCGTCGTCGCCAAAAATGGGCGGCTCGTCGATGCCGGCCGTGTGGCCTGATGCGGACTCGATGTCGAACTTGACCTTGTGACCGCTCCAACGGGCGACTGCCTTGGCCATCGATTCGAACGATAGCCGGTATCTTGGCCCGCGGATGAGCGAGGCGGTAGAGCCGGAAAAGGAGTTCGGCCTGTCGGCGCGCTGGCGCGTGATCGGCGGGATCGGAGTGGTCATCGCGGTGATCGTGACCATGTGGCTGCTGGTCGAGCACGACGCGTCGGGCGAGCTGCCGTCCGCGGACCGATCGATCGGACAGATCCTGAGGGATGACGGCTACCTCGTCGGATTCGCGCTGATCTACATCGAGGAGTCCGGGCCCCCGCTCTTCATCCCTGGCGACGCCTTCCTTCTTTATGTGGGGCACCGGCTGCCGCACAACTTCCCAGTCCTCTTTGCCGCCTGGCTCGGCTTCACCCTGGCGGTCACGCTCGGCGCGACAAATCTGTACCTGCTGTCTCGGCGTTACGGCCGCCGGCTGCTAAAGCACCGCATCGCGAGGTTCCTCGAGCTGACGCCCAGTCGCCTCGACCGCGCCGAGGCATGGTTTGCCAGGTACGGGCCATGGAC
>DATCPU010000318.1:0-15433 GCA_036569925.1 Candidatus Dormiibacterota bacterium | reverse complement strand
GCTATGAAGATGAGCGCCAGCCTCACCGGAGCCAGCCATGCCGGCAGCGTGCCGCCCCAAGAGCCCGTGGCTGACTAGCCGGCTGGGGCCTTTTCGGGGGCTGCTGCTCAGTTGCTCCGGTCGCCATGCCTGGCGGGCGGGGATGGATGTTCATCCCATGAGGATGATGACCGGGGGTCGGGCCCAAATTAGGTTCAGTCGCAAATTCTGAATCTAAGGAGCCGCGATGTCTGCAGACGACGCAACCAAGACGCCTATTCCCCCGGCGACCACGACGCCGTCGAGCGTGCAAACTGGGATCGGGAACCTGGAGTTCTCAGACGGCTACCCGACGGAGGGGTCGGCGGCGACGCTGCGGGACCACCTGGACTACGTCCACGGCGTCGACACGTTCATGAACACCATCGCGGGGGTGTCGACCTACGCCATGCGGGAGGGGTTCTTGGGGGTCGGGGTGATGGACAACGACGTCCTGATCTTCTCCGAGCTGATGGACTCCCGGACCCTGGCACTGACCGCGAACGCCGACACCGTCTACTTCTGGTCGTTCCTGGACCTGTCGCATGGCCCGTTGGTGCTGGAGACCCCAGCCGACACGCTGGGGCTCCTCGACGACATGTGGTTCCGCTGGATCAGCGACTTCGGTCTCCCCGGTGCGGACCGCGGCCAGGGTGGCACTTACCTGGTGATCCCCCCTGGCTACGACGGCCCCCTGCCCGAGGGCGGCTGCTACATCCGCCACTCGCGCACCAACCACGTGCTTCTTGTCGGCCGTGCATTCATCAACGAGAACCCCGGCCACGACCCCGCTCCGACTGTCGCCCGCATCAAGGAGGAGCTGAAGATCTATCCCTACGCCGCCGGTGGCCTCGGCAGCAGCATCGGCGCCTACCTGACCGGGGAGGGCCCGCTCGGCCAGCCGACCACTCCGGAGAGCCCCCGGTTCGTGGAGGGGACGGGACTGGCGTTCAACACGGTCCCGCCCAACGACTTCGGCCACTACGAGATGCTCGACGCACTCGTGCAGTTGGAGCCGGCGGAGGCGCTGGATACCGAGCTGGCCGGTCAGTTCGCCGCAATCGGGATCGTCAAGGACGAGGAGTTCGCGCCCGACGCTCGGCTGCGCGGGATCCTCGACGAAACCGCGGCCGTCGGCAACGCCGCGTCCCGGACGCTCGGGATGGGTGCGTCCCCGACCGAGGGCTTCCGCTACTACGACGATGAGAGCGCGTGGTGGAACATGCTGTTCGTTGGTGGGTTCGAGTTCGACAACCCGCCACCCAACATCACTGCGGACGGGATCGAGCCCTTCCCGAACAAGGGTGCGCGCCAGCTGCACTCACGCACGTCGATGTTCTACACCGCGACCTGCATCACCCCGGCGATGTGCATGCGGCTGGCCGGCGTCGGCTCGCAGTACCTCATCGCGAACGTCGACCATGACGGAGACCCTTTGGATGGTGCGAAGACCTACCGGGTGAGGCTCCCGAAGGACATCCCGGCCGCCCGATTCTGGTCGCTGAACGTCTACGACAACCAGACCCGCTCCTTGCTCCAGACCGAGCAGGTCTATCCACGTGCCGGCAGCCAGGAATTCCCCTCACCCGCCGCAGAGGCCGAGTCCGACGGCAGCACGGTCGTGTACGTCTCACCCACACGCCCCGACGACGTGGCTCCGGGCAACTGGATCCAGACCGACCCGGAAAAGGGCTGGTTCGTCATCCTGCGGCTCTATAGCCCGCTGCAGCCCTTCTTCGACAAGAGCTGGAGGCCGGGCGAGTTCGAGCTGGTGAGCTAACCACTCGTCACGGCCGCCGAGACGTAGCCGACCAAACGAGAAGGACTTTCGGCCATGCGAAAAGGCGATCGACGCCGGAGAGATCACTGCCGCGACTGGCGTCTGAGCCGTGCCTGATCGGGGCCCTATCCACGCAGTCCGTGGAGGACATTTCATCCCGCGCGGATGATGCCGCGAGTGCGATCTGAGGATGGAATGGGACCAGATGAATTGCTTGCTAACCAGTCCAGCCAATAGGAGGAATTGAGATGGAGGTACGAGGACAGGGTCGAGTGACCTTCGCGGGGGTCTTGCTGATCATCGCGGGTGCGCTCAACGTGATCTACGGAATCGCCGCGATCAGCGAAGCGCACTTCTTCACGGACGCCGATACTCACTTCGTCCTGTCCGGGCTCAACACCTGGGGTTGGATCACGGTGATCCTCGGTGTTATCGAGCTGACCGGAGGCTTCTCACTGCTGAGCGGCAACGCCTATGGCCGCGTCATCGGCGTCATCGCAGCCTCCTTTGGCGCGATCGGATCGCTGCTGGGCGTAGCCGGCGCCTATCCGTTCTGGTCGCTCGGGGTCTTCGCCCTCTGCGTGATCGTCCTCCACGGCCTGATCGTCTACGGCGAGCCGGAGCAGGTCTGATGCTGCCGCTTGCCGCCTCCTACCCACTGCTGAACATCATCTGGTCGATGCTGGTGTTCTTCGGCTTCGTCCTCTGGATCTCACTGATGTTCCGTGCCTTCGGCGATCTCTTCGGCCGCCACGACGTCTCCGGCTGGGGCAAGGCCGGCTGGACGATTTTGATCATCGCTCTGCCGCTGTTCGGGGTCCTCGTCTACCTGATCTCACAGGGTCAGGGCATGGCCGAACGGCAGGTCGCCGCGGCCGAGCGGGCGCAAGCCGAAGTCAAGGACTACGTGAGCAGCGTCGCCGCCGAAGGCACCGCATCGGAGATCGCCAAGGCCAAAGAGCTGCTCGACAGCGGCACGATCGACGCCGCCGAGTTCGACCGCCTCAAGACGAAGGCGCTGGCATGAGCGTCTCCGAGGAAACGCTCAATTCGATCTCGGCGCCAGAGCGGCTCGAGAGCCGGCTCGGGACCCTCGAGTTCACCGACGGCGTGCCAAGCGCCAAGACGACTGCTACCGCGTTCGATCAGCTCGATTTCACTCACGCCCTGAACGCGTATCTCAACGGATTCCCCGGCGCCTCGACGGTCGCGCTCCGGAAAGGCATCCACGAGGCGGGAGCGGCCGACAACGAGATCCTGATCTTCTCGGAATTGATGGGGTCGGAGTCGCTGTTTCTGACCGCGAACGCCGACACGGTCTATTTCGTCGGCATCGTCGATCTCAGCTCGGGGCCGATGGTGATCGAGACGCCGCCCCAGGCACTCGCGCTGTTCGACGACATGTGGTTCCAGTGGATCACCGATTTCGGCCTCCCCGGCCCCGACCGCGGCGAGGGCGGGCGCTATCTGCTCGTCCCGCCGGGCTACGAGGGCTCCCTGCCCGACAGCGGCTACCACGTCGCTCACTCGCGGACCAACAGGACCTTGCTCCTGGGCCGGTCGTTCATCAACGAGAACCCGGGCCAGGACCCCGCTGCGACCGTCGAGCTGATCAAGACCACGCTGAAGCTCTACCCCTACGCGCAAGGGAACTTCGGGACGAGCATCGGGACGCTGCTGGCGGGCAATGTGCACCCCGAGCCGCCAGTCGACATTCCCGAGACGAAGTTCGTCGAGGGAAGCGGGCAGGCTTTCAACACGATCCCGCCGAGCGACTTCGGCTTCTTCGAGCTGCTGAACGAGCTCGTCCAAGACGAACCCGCGGACAGCAATACCAACATCGAGCTGATGGGAGACCTGGCCGCGATCGGGATCGTCAAGGGCAAGCCGTTTGAGCCCGACGAGCGGATGCGGGCGATCCTCGACGATGCGGCCGCCGTCGGCAGCGCGACCTCGCGGGCCCTCGTCTTCGACGCGCGGGCCTCTGAGGGGTTCGGGTACTACGAGGACGGATCGGCCTGGGGACTGCCGCTGTGGGTCGGCGGCTACAGCTTCGAAACCCCGCCTCCGCTCGTCACCAAAGAGGGAATCGAGCCGTTGCCCGCGACCGGCGCGCGGACGCAGAACTCTCGCACCTCGTTCTTCTACGCCTACACCGGGATCACGCCCGCGATGTGCATGCGCCTGACTGGCGTCGGGTCGCAGTACGTCGTCGCTTTCAAGGACGGCGACGGGGAGGCGCTCGACGGAGCCAAGAGCTACCGGGTGAAGCTCCCGCCTGACATTCCGGCGGCGCGCTTTTGGTCGCTGACCCTCTATGACAACCAGACGCGCTCGATGCTGCAAACGCCGCAGCGATTCCCGCGAGCGGGCAGCCAGTCCTATCCGTCGCCCGCGGCAAGCGCCTCCGATGACGGCTCGACGACTGTCACCTTCGCCCCGGAGCAACCCGCCGACAGTCCCGAGGGCAACTGGATTCAGACCACTGAGGGTAAGGGCTTCTTCGTGATCCTGCGCCTCTACAGCCCGCTCCCGACTTACTTCGACAAATCCTGGCGGCCGAGCGAGATCGAGGTCGTGAGCTAACAGGCTCACCGAGGATCGTGGAGGTCGCCAATGCTGATCGCGCTGCTCGCACTACTCGGTGTCAATCTCATCGTCCTCGTCTTCTTCGTCGCGTTCGTGCTCACGCGCAAACGCTGGGTGAAGGGGCAGTCGGGAGCCTTTCGCGGGGCCGTCCGGGTCACCAGCGGAGAGGTCGACGGCCTGGGCACGAAGTGGAAACGGGGCTATGGGCGCTGGGTCCGCGATGTCCTCGTCTGGAGGAAGGGGCCGTTCTTGTTCCGTAACGAGATCGTGGCCGCCGACGGCCTCGAAGATCAGCGTCCTGCTGACCCTGATGAGGTCAAGCGCCTCGGCGACCGACCGACCGTGATCAGAGTCGGCATGGATGGGGCAGAGGTGGAGGTAGCTGCAGGCGGTGCCGACAACGAGCTGCTCCTCGGTCCATATCGCGTGGAGGTGGCCTAGATGGCGGCCGCCTTCGGCTGGGGGACCCTGGCGGCTTCTTCGCTCGTGATCGGCGCTGTCGTCGCACTCCTCTTCCGCATTAGGGTGTCGGTGATCGGGCTGATCATGGGCTTCGGCGCCGGCGTGCTGATCAGTGCGGTCGCCTTCGACCTCGTTCAGGAGGCGGCTGACATGACGTCCAGCAACGGCGCAATCATCGTGGGGATCTTCGCCGGCTGTGGCGTCTTCTTCGGCGGCGACTTGCTGATCGACCGTCTCGGAGGCGGTGATCGCAAGGATGCGACCGGCGACCAGGCGAGTGGTTCTTCGCTCGGCATCGTGCTCGGCTCCGTGCTCGACGGGGTGCCCGAGTCGATGGTGATCGGCCTGACGATCTTCCAGGGTGGCGCGGTAGGCGCCGCCTACCTGGCTGCGGTCTTCATCTCCAACCTGCCCGAGTCGATCTCCTCGACCGCAGGTCTCGCCAAAGGCGGCTGGAAGGTGTCGCGAATCCTCTGGATGTGGATCGCGATCGCGGTGATTTCGGGACTGGCTTCAGTCGCCGGTTATGGCCTCTTTCAAGACTCCCCACCGGAGACCGTCGCCTTTGTCGATTCCTTCGCCGCGGGCGCGATCCTGACCATGCTCGCCGACACGATGATGCCCGAGGCATTTGAAGACGGTGGCAAGCTGGTCGGCGTTGCGACGGCGCTCGGATTCGCGGTCGCCTTCACGATCCACTCGCTCGCATGAGCCAGGTTCTCTTCTTCTCGCTGACCGCGGCCCTCAACCCGACGCTGTTGACGGCGACGACGGTGATGCTCCTGCTGCCGAGCCCGAAACGGCTCCTGCTCGGCTACCTGCTGGGTGCCTACATGACCAGCATCACCCTCGGCCTGGTCATCGTCTTCGCGCTGGAAGATTCGGGTGCCGTCGATACGGCGAAGGACACGATCAGCCCGGCGGCGGACATCGCCCTCGGGGCGATCCTCCTCGTGGTCGCCTTCATGCTGCACTCCGGCCGCCACGCGGAGCGCGCGGAGCAGCGCAAGGAGAAAAAGAAAGGCAAGGAAGAGAAGACGCCGCGCTGGCGGGAAGTCATGAGCAAGGGCAGGGCTCGGGATACCTTCATCGTCGGTGCCCTGCTGACGCTTCCCGGTGCCTCCTACCTGGCCGGGCTGAGCGAGATCTCAAAGCAGAACCTGAGCACGCCGACGACCGTGCTTTGCGTGATCGGGGTCAACCTGATCATGCTGGCGATCCTCGAGGTGCCACTGCTCGGGTACACGTTCGCCCCGGACTGGACGCGCAAGACGCTCCAGCACGTCAAGGAGGTGCTGACCCGAAACGGAGAACGCATCCTCTTCATCGTTGCCCTGGTCATGGGCCTTGCACTGGTGCTGCGCGGCCTGGGAGAGCTCCTTGTCTGAGCTCTCCTCAGTCGGCTTGGCGGTGCCGACGGGCGCTCAGGCGCTCGCGCGCGGAAGGGCTCTCGGCCTTCTGCGCGATGTATTGCTGGGCGACCGAGGCCAGCAGTGCGACGAACACGCCGATGCCGGTGAGGATGTAGAAGATCGTGAAGATCTGGGTGCCGGCGGTGGTCGGGTGAAGGTCTCCGTATCCCACCGTGGTCAGGGTCACGATCGAGAAGTAGAGCGACTCGATGATGGTCCAGTCCTCAAAGCGCCAGTAGAAGATCGTCCCCGTCAACACCAGGGCGGCTGCGACGACAGGCAGCGCTTTGGTCTCAGGGTCGCGCCAGACGCCGGCGACAGCACGCGCAAGCCCACGAAATGCGAGTACCAAAGGAACCATGCAGACAGGTTTCGCCATATCCGTGCGCTTTCCTCGCGCAACGTCGCGGGTGAGGCTTCACGAATTTCTCAAGCGAGGCACCGGGTCGCGGTTAGGGTCGTAGAACAATCGAGGAGGAGGGTTCCATGAGGAAACGCACTTCAGGACACCCGCGCATCGTCGCGGCGCTGCTCGTCATAGGCACCCTGATCGCGTTTCTGGCGATCTTCTCGATCTGGGTAAACCGGCAGGCGCTGAACACCGACAACTGGGTCAACACCAGCGACAAGCTGCTCCAGAACGAGGAGGTCAAGACCCAGCTCTCCAATTACCTCGCCGACCAGCTCTTCACCAACGTGGATGTCCAGGCCGAACTGGAAAAGACGTTCCCACCCCGGCTTGCGCCCCTCGCCGGTCCGGCCGCCGGGGCTCTGCACCAGCTCGCTCCCAAAGTCGCCGAAAGGGCTTTGGAAGGCTCCCGGGCCGAAAGCCTCTGGAGTGCGGCGAACCGCGGCGCCCACGAAACCCTGCTGAAGATCCTCAACGACGAAGGCTCGTCGGTCTCGACCAGCGGTGGCGAAGTCACCCTCGACCTCAAGTCTCTGCTCTCAGAAAGCAGCGGCCAGCTCGGGGTCGCCGGCAAGCTCGCCTCGAAAATTCCCCCTGACGCCGCCCAGCTGACTATCCTCAAGTCCGATCAGCTCTCAGCGGCACAGGACATCAGCAAGCTGGTCCGCAAACTGCCGATCGTCCTCACCCTCCTGGCCCTCTTTCTCTACGGGCTCGCGATCTACCTGGCCGGGTCACGTCGCAGGCAGGCCCTGCGCTCGGTCGGCTTCGGCTTCATCGTCGCCGGCGTCCTCAGCCTCCTCCTCCGAGAGCTCGGCGGCGGCGCGGTGGTCGACACCCTGGCGGGGACCGAAGCGGTCAAGCCTGCGGTGGAATCCGTCTGGAGCATCGGCACCGGGCTGCTGGTGACGGTCGCTGTCTCGGCGATCACCTTCGGCATCCTCCTCGCCATCGCCGCCTGGCTCGCGGGACCGACCCGCATCGCGTCCAACCTGCGCCAGGAAGCTGCTCCCTACCTGCGGGAGCGGCGAGGCACGACCTACGCGGTGGTCGGCGTGATCTTCCTCGCGCTCATCCTCTGGGCGCCCGTGGTCGCTTTCCAAAAACCGATCGGGCTGGTGTTGCTGGCGGTGCTGATGGTGCTCGGCACGGAGGCGCTACGACGCCAGGCCGAAACGGAGTTCCCGGACGCGACCTTCGGCGGCTTCGGCGAGCGGATGCGAGGGTCGGTTTCGCGACGACCGGCAGAAGAGCCTCAGGCCCCTCCACGAGAAAGCAAAATCGATCAGCTGGAGCGGATCACGGCCCTGAGGGATAAGGGAGTTTTGAGCGAGAAGCAGTACGAGGCCGCGAAGGCCGAGGTACTGGGTCACTGAAGTGTCCTCAGAAATCACAACGAAGGGATCAGGTTGAGCACCGAAGAGGTCAGCGAGATGGGACCGATCGATTACATCCTGGTCGAGTGGCCAGGGCGGCAACCGACCGGCGAGGCGATGCCGCACCTGGTTGACCTGGTCGACCGCGGCCTGATCAGGATTCTCGACCTCACCTTCATCACGAAGGGCGAGGATGGCTCCGTGGCGGCGGTGGAGATCGCCGACCTCGGCGGCGAGGTGCCCGAGGTCGCCGTCTTCGAGGGCGCCTCCTCGGGTCTGATCGACGACGACGACGTCGCCCAGGCAGGCGACGCCCTCGAGGCCGGAACCTCGGCTGCGCTGCTCGTCTATGAGAACACCTGGGCCGGCCCCTTCGCCGCGGCGGTCCGTCGCTCCGGCGGCCAGCTCGTCGCCAGCGGCCGCATCCCCGTCCAAGACCTCCTCGCCGCTCTCGACGCGGCCGAGGCAACCGCCTAAGAGAAGGAGAATCTGATGCCAGGACTACTAAGAGGTGTCGCCCGCACGGCCGTCGTCGCCGGCACCGCCAGCGCTGTCAGCGGTCGCGTCGCCCACCGCCAGGGCGAGCGCTGGGCCAAGCAGGAAGAACCACAGCAGGCCGCTCCGCCCCCGGCTCCTGCCGCCGCGCCGGCAGCCGGCGACTCGACGATCGACCAGCTGAAGGAGCTCGGTGAATTGAAAGAGCAGGGCATCCTCACCGAGGAGGAGTTCGCGGCTCAGAAGGCCAAGCTGCTCGGGTGATGGGCGAAGGAGATTCCATGACTGACGAGATCAAACGCGACGTCCTGCCGATCCCCGACCAGGCCTACGAGGGGCTGATCACCTACGACGCGAAGGACCCCGACACGGCCTTCCCGCCGATCGAGCCGCTGCGTCCTCCCGCAGGCGCGCCCAACGTCCTCGTCGTCTTGCTCGATGACGTCGGCTTCGCGGCCTCCAGCGCCTTCGGCGGTCCCTGCGAGACTCCGGTCGCCGAGGCACTGGCCGGCGAGGGGCTCAAGTACACCCGCTTCCACACGACCGCGCTCTGCTCTCCCACCCGCGCCGCCCTGCTCAGCGGCCGCAACCATCACTCGGTCGGGATGGGCGGGATCACCGAGATCGCGACCTCGGCGCCCGGCTACAACTCGGTCCGGCCGAACACCGCGGCGCCGCTGGCCGAGACGCTGAAGCTGAACGGCTTTTCCACCTCTCAGTTCGGCAAGTGCCACGAGGTGCCGGTCTGGGAGACCAGCTCGATGGGGCCGTTTGACAGTTGGCCCAGTGGGGGCGGCGGCTTCGAGCACTTCTTCGGCTTCGTCGCCGGTGAGACCAACCAATACTTTCCGGCGCTGTATGAGGGGACGACTCCGGTCGAGCCCGATCGCACCCCGGAGGAGGGCTACCACCTCACCGAGGACCTGGCCGACCGGGCGATCGGGTGGGTCCGCGAGCAGAAGTCCCTGACCCCGGACAAGCCTTTCTTCATGTATTTCGCTCCGGGCGCCACCCACGCGCCCCACCACGCCCCGCTGGAGTGGTCGGACAAATACAAGGGCCGCTTCGACGCCGGCTGGGACGCGCTGCGCGAAGAGACGCTTGCCCGCCAGAAGGAGCTTGGTGTCGTCCCCGAGGACGCGGTGCTGACCGAGCGCCCGGAGGAGATCCCGGCCTGGGATGAGATGCCCGAGGAGCTGAAGCCGGTGCTGGCGCGCCAGATGGAGGTCTACGCGGGCTTCATGGAGCACACCGACCATCACGTCGGCAGGTTGATCGAGTCGCTGCGCGATCTCGGCATCCTCGATGACACCCTCGTCTACTACGTGATCGGCGACAACGGGGCCTCGGCCGAGGGCACCGTCAACGGCACCTTCAACGAGGCCTTCACCTTCAACGCCGCCAACGCCCTGGAGACGCCGGAGATGCTGGCCGCAAAGATCGACGAGCTGGGGACGCCGTCGGCCAACAACCACTACGCGGTCGGTTGGGCGCACGCGATGGATACCCCCTACAAATGGACCAAGCAGGTCGGCTCCCACTGGGGCGGGACGCGCAACGGCACAGTCGTGCACTGGCCGGCGGGCATCGAGGCCAAGGGCGAGGTCCGCAACCAGTTCAGCCATGTGATTGACATCGCCGCCACGGTCCTCGACGCGGCGGGCCTGCCGCACCCGACCTTCGTCCACGGTGTCCAGCAGATGCCCCTGCACGGCAAGAGCATGGTTCCGAGCTTCGCCGAGGCAGAGGCTCCCGAGCACCGCGAAACGCAGTATTTCGAGATGTTCGTCAATCGTGGCGTCTACCACAAGGGCTGGACCGCGGCGACCCGGCACAGCGTCCCGTGGCTGGTGGGCTCCGAGCTACCGGCGCTCGACGACGATGTCTGGGAGCTATACGCACCCGACGACTGGACGCAGTCCAACGACCTCTCCGCCGAGGACCCCGAGAAGCTCCACGAGCTACAGCGGCTGTTCCTGATCGAGGCGGTTCGCTACGGGGCGCTACCCCTCGACGATCGCCGCGTTGAGCGCTTCGACGCCGGAATGGCGGGGCGCCCGATGCTGGTCAAGGGCAACTCGCAGATCCTCTACGGCGGCATGAAGCGGATCTCGGAAAACTCGATGATCGTCGTCAAGAACCGGACTCATTCGGTCACCGCGCAACTCGTCATCCCCGAGGGCGGGGCGGAGGGCGTGATCATCGCCCAGGGCGGCGCCTTCGGCGGCTGGAGCCTCTATCTCAAAGAGGGGCGCCCGACCTATTGCTACAACCTGCTTGGGGTCGCGCAGTTCAAGGTCGCAGGCGGCGAGCCGCTGACGGCCGGTGAGCGGCAACTGCGGATGGAGTTCGCCTACGACGGCGGCGGACTCGGCAAAGGCGGCGACGTAACCCTCTATGTCGACGGGTCCCAGGTAGGAGAGGGTCGGGTCGAGGGGACGATGCCACTGCTCTTCTCCGGCGACGAGACGACCGACCTCGGCACCGATACCGGCACGCCCGTCAGCGACGACTACGTCTCGGCCGATTGCGCCTTCACCGGCAAGGTCGAGTGGGTCCAGGTCGACGTTGACGAGGCCGCCGAGGACCCCGACCACCTGATCACGCCGGAGGAGCGCTTGCGGGTCGCGTTGGCCCGCCAGTAGCCCCGGCGTCAGGCTCCGCGTGGCAGACGCATCGAAACCCGGTGTTGCCGGTCGAGCTGTTCGCTGTGTTGGAGCTTCGGGCCGCCACCCGGTAGCGGTTGCAATAGGAGTGGTGACAGAGGTAGGAGCCGCCGCGAGTGGCTCGCGCTTCCGCCCCCGCCGGATGGGCCGGCTGCGACGTGCCAGCGCCGTCGGCGTCAAACAGATCGCGAGACCATTCCCAAACGTTGCCGCTCGTGTTGTGAAGGCCGTAGGCGTTGGCGGGAAAGGCATCGACCGGGCAGGTGCCGAGGAACCCGTCCTCGAGCGTGTTCTCCGAAGGGAAGATTCCCTGCCAGACGTTCATGCGGTGCTCGCCGTCCGGCTCCAGCTCATCGCCCCAAGGGAAGTGCTTCTGCACCACCCCCCCGCGGGCTGCGTACTCCCACTCGGTCTCGGTCGGCAGTCTCAATCCGCTCCACTGACAGAAGGCTTCGGCGTCGCGCCAGGACACATGGACGACGGGATGATCCAGACGGTTCTCAATCGAAGATTGCGGCCCCTCCGGTTGGCGCCAGCAGGCACCGAAGACCTGGCGCCACCATGGCGCCTGAATGGCACCGCGGGTGTCCGGGAACTCGTCGGGGAGCAGGCCGCCGAAGACGAACGACCAGCCGTAGCGCTCCGCGTCCGTCACGTAGCCCGTCGCCTCGGCGAATGCCGCAAAGCGCCGGTTCGAGACCGCGCAGGGGTCGATCCAAAAGGCGTCGACCTCGACCTCCCGCACCGGGCCCTCGCGGTCGCCGGAGATGGTCTCGGGACCCTCGGCTCCCATCAGGAACGCGCCGCCGTCAATTGAGACCATCTCCGCGAGCACCGGAGGCCGACTCGATTTCTCAACCAGCGACTGGGGGGGCACCCCGGTTCCCTCTCCAGCGACTCCGGCGAGTTCGGAGTCCGCGCGCGAGGGACCGCAGCAGGATGCGGGCTCGGTCCTCATCGACCCCGACGATACTGCGATCGGTGTCGAGCCTTCCGGGTACGACAGAGGAGACCGGCCTTGTTGCCGGGCTTCCAGAGCCAAGCGATCACGCAGAGCGCGAAGATCCCAACGACCAGAAGCGGAAAGGCGCCACCGACCGCGAGAAGCGCGCCGATCGCGCCGAGGGATGCAGCGACTAGCCCGATTGACCCGCCCGAAGCAAGGTCGAGCAGATCGAGCGGCTCGGCTTTGAAGGAGAAAGGGATGCTGAGCGAGGGGGGTTCGAGAAAGCGAAGGCCGAGGTGCCTTGCTACTAGCCCAGACCTCTAGGAGATGACGATGATCAGGATCGTCAACAGTCCCAGCGCCACGCCACTCAGCGCCAGCGCCGCGTGGATGTGGCGGGGCGGATCGGGGAAACGCCCCTCGGCCAGCGCGCGTTCCATCGCCCTCCGACGAAGGCTGCCGTAGCCAATTACGGCGAGCCCGTAGAGCGCGAAGCAGATCCCGGCGACGTCATAGGGCCAATTTGCCGAGTTGTGGTCGAGGCCGGGAATGACCCGGCCGACCGCCAAGGCAACGGCCAGGGCGGTGAGCCCAGTGCGCCACCACGCAAGCTCGGTGCGCTCGCTGGCAAGGCGAGTGCGCCGCGTTGCATCCACCGCCTCGGTTGAAGTCGCCCTTTCGCTCATTGCGCCGCTTTAGATGTTCGACCTCGCGCCTCGTTGTCCCGCTTATCATCAACCCGCCCTTACTGGTCAGGCAAGAGCTTCATGAAGTCGAGGTTCCCACGAGCCACGATCACGTTGATCAGATCTCGTGCGCGTGCTTCGGCGTTTCCGCCGTCTGCAAGAGCCTCTCGAAGGATTGCCTCTACTGAGTCGCGCGCTCCCATGACGAACCAGGCTCGGGCAGCTCCTTCGACCAGGAGCTGCAAGATCTCAACTGCCTCCAGGGGATTGTTCTGCCTAGCTTTGCTAGCTGCTCGGCGACCATGTGGTCGGGGTGGACAGTCCCACCGGCGTCCAGCAGTCGCCGCAGGTAGGCCAACGACCACTCAGCTTCGAACGCCCCAGATGCAAACCACCAAGCGAAGCCCTGGAGCTCAGACGGATCGGTGTCCTGCACGTCCTCCAGTCGTCGCTCGACGAGTTCTCGCAAGCGAGCTTCCACACCCTCATTTAGTGGCGCGATCGCCTCAAGGCTGGTGCCGATGATCGTGATCGCCTGTTCGCGGCGCTCGAGGGAGGCCACCATGTAGAAGCGACTTATCAAGCCATCGGCGTCCTCGAAATCGATGGTTCCGGAGAGGTAGTACGACATCAGATGTGCCACCAGAGCTTCGTCGGGATCGTTGAGCTCTTCCTCGGCCTTGGCCGCCGTCATTGGAACGGGAGATTGCCGAAGCGCTGGACTTGGAGAGAACCTCGGTCGGCCCGTACGTCCGCGAACTTCGCGATGCGGGAGAGGATCTTTCCTACCGTCGTCCGCCGCGCGGCGCGACGGAGGTCGCGGCGCGTCGGCGGAGGCAAGGCTGCCTCCCGCGGCGTATCGGATCGACGCAAGGCTCTTCGATGACGGCCCGAGGACCATCGGCTGCACTACTAGGCGCCCCGATCGCTCACCCGCGCGAGGAATCAAGGGAAACTAGGTGAGACGTCCGCCAGAGCGAAGAGACTCTTACCGATGGGCGTGCTTCGCAACGCCGGATCGGAGCTGCGGGCTGTCTTCCGAGCGGAGACGCCCACCCACCGACGCTTTCGCGATCACCTTACGGTCATCGTCCTCGCCACGATCGGTGTCGACGTGGTCTGCGCCGTGCTCGCTTACTTTCTGGAGCGCCACGCCGCCCAAACCGAGATCAGCACGCTGGGCAGCGCCTTCTTCTGGACGAGCACCCAGTTGCTCACCGTCTCCTCCCAGATCAAGGACCCCATCTCCTTCGGCGCTCGGGTGCTCGACATCTTCATGGAGGCCTACGCGATCACGGTGATCGCCGCTCTGGCGGGAGCGACGGGCGCCTTCATTCAGAAGCGAGGGCTGGAGCTGGAGGCCAAGAGCTGAGCAGACGGAGTGGTTCAGGCGCTCGCGTCGCCGATCGCCCTCGGGGGAGGGGGCCGCTGCTCAACCCTGCCCTCAGTCACGCTGGTCCTCTTAGCGCGGCCGAGGGTCGCGATATTCGGGGTCCACCGTCCTGCGGTCATCGACCACGACCTCGGCTCGCCTTGCACGACGAGACCAGACGGCCCACTGCCAGATCGCGATAACCAGGCCGACGACGCCGACGATCATCAGGATCAAACCGATCGTCTTCAGGTCCAGGCCCTTGACGTGGAAATGGGTGGCGAAGCGCAAGATCGCACCGACCGCGATCAGGAAGATGCTTCCCGCAAAGGTCATGTTCGCCTCCCTAAAAGACTCGGCGGAAGAGATAGATGGCGAGCAGGATCAGGATGATGACGATGAGAATTCCGACGATGGTCAAGACGAGCTCCTTGGTTGGGTTTTAGTTTCTTGGGTGGTCAAGATGGGCGGGACCGGGGGCTTACAACGGCGACCTGGAGCACCTTCTTGCCAGCGATGGCGATTGCCGGCAATCAGCATCACTCGGCCTTTTGGCTGAGGTAGCCGTGGCTCACAGGTCCTCCTCGATCTCGTCGGCTTTCTGGCCGTGGCGGCGGGCCCGCTCGCGCTCGCGCTCGCTGCGCGCGCGAGCTCCCTCTGACTCCTCGGCCAGTTGGTCGGCGCGGTCGCGGTGCTCCTCGGCGACGCGCTCGGCCGTCTCGGCCACCTCGGCCGCCTTTGCGGCCTCAGCCCGCTTGGCCTGCTCCTCCTCGGAGAGGCTGGTCGCCTTGGCGGCCCGGGTCTGCGCCTCATCGCGGTGGGACTCTGCCTCTTCGGCCAGCCGTTCCCGTTCGATTCGGCGCCGCTCTTTCGCGCGCCGGGCGGTCGCGACCGCGGCAATGGCCAATACCAGGACGACGATGACGATGACAATGATCAGAACGGTGGACATCTGCGTCTCCTCTCATTGGGGGCACCCGGCAACTACAACCGGCCCACGTAGCCCTGGAGCTCAAAGAGCCGTGCAACGCAACCGTCAACCTCTGACCGTTTCCTACCCATTTGGCGAGGACCAAACCACCGGTACCACCACCCGAGGTACATCGCCTGAATCCACCGCTATCTGCGGCATTTGAGTAAGCGTTCAGTCCCCCCGCCCGGGGAGAGCTGTTGACATAAGCAGGCCTCATGCCTGCCGTGGCGAACCGGGGCGACATGGACC
>DATCPU010000317.1:0-5878 GCA_036569925.1 Candidatus Dormiibacterota bacterium | reverse complement strand
CGCATCGCGACAGTCCACGGGCGCGTGTCGCTGGAGCGACGTCACGAGCTGGTCGCGTCACTGCGTGCGCTCCCTGGCCACGTGGAAGGGATAGTCGCCCGTGAGAAGGAGATCGCGCAGATCGCCAAGAAGTACAGCCGGTACCGCAACTTCATGTACACGGGCCGAGGTCTCGGCTATGCAATCGCCCTCGAGGGCGCGATCAAGCTCAAAGAGATTTCTTACATCCACGCGGAGGGTGTCACCGGCGGAGAGCTCAAGCACGGCCCGATCGCCATGCTCGACGACAACTTCCCGGTGATCGCGATGTGCACGACGAGCGCGACCAAGGACAAGATGGTCAGCAACGTCCACGAGATCGTGGCGCGCAACGCGCCGGTCCTGGCGCTGGTCACGGAGGGCGACCATTCGCTGGACGGCGTCGCGACGGACCTGTTTGTGCTGCCGGCGGTGGAAGAAGCAGCGGGAGCGCTCCTGAACACGGTAATGCTGCAACTGTTCGCCTACCACGTAGCAGTGGAGCTAGGCCAGGACGTAGACCAACCAAGGAACCTGGCCAAGAGCGTGACAGTGGAGTAAATAAGGCGCTCTCCCCGCTCGCCGGGGAGGTGGCGGCGCAGCCGCCGGAGGGGACGGTCACTAAGGCACAGACCGCCCAAAGCAGACAATGGGTGGATGCAACGAATCGGGGTCGATGCCGTCTCGGTCGACCGAATCGCGTTGGCGGTCAAGCGCTCCGGTCCCGGCTTCCTCAGGAAGGTCTACACGCCCGCGGAGGTCGCCTACTGCGCCGGCAACTCCGAACGCCTCGCCGGCCGATGGGCGGCCAAGGAAGCCGTGATCAAGTGCTTCGACGGGACCGGCATTTGCTTCCCACGCCGCCGCATCGAGGTCCTTTCCGGCGCCAGCGGCGCCCCCCGTGTCCGCCTGCTCGGTAATGACCGCGGCGCCCGCGTCGAGGTGAGCATCACCCACCACAGCGCCCTGGCGGTGGCGACTGCCCACCTGGAGATGCCAGACGTGGTGAACGACCTCCTGCCCGCTCCGGAGGCCACAGTCCTTCCGGACCGGCCTCGCGATGCGCACAAGGGCACGTTCGGCACCGTGGTCGTGCTCGCCGGCAGCCTCGGCTTCACCGGCGCCGCCTACCTGTCAGCCACCGCGGCAGCTCGCACTGGCTCCGGCCTGGTCAGGCTCCTGGTGGCCGAGACCATCTATCCGATCCTGGCGGCGAAGTGCACAGAGGTGATGGCGACACCGATGCCGGAGGTCGCGCCAGGCGCAGTCGGTCACGCTGCGTACGACTCGGTGCTGCGCCAGCTGGCGACGGCCGAGGCCGGAGTCATCGGCCCAGGGCTCGGCCGGGACCGCTCAACCTGGCGCCTGGTGCTTGACCTCGTGCAGCATGTCGCCTGCCCCCTGGTCGTCGACGCCGACGCCCTCAATGCGCTGGCGGACGCACCTCGATCCAGATCCAAGCTCGGCAAGAATCGCGTCCTCACCCCGCACCCGGGCGAGATGGCGCGACTCACCGGGAAGACCATCGAGGCGATAGCCGCGGACCGTGTGGGCACAGCGCGCAAGGCAGCCAAGGAGTGGGGCGCCGTCGTCGTGCTGAAAGGAGCGAGGACCGTCGTCGCGCATCCCGACGGGCGAACCAGCGAGGACCCCCATGAGGTTCCCGCGCTGGCCACCGGTGGCACCGGTGACGTGCTGTCGGGAATCATCGGGGGCCTGCTCGCGCAGGGGTCGAACCCGTACGACGCCGCAGTGACCGGCGTGTATATCCACGCTACCGCCGGCCGGCGCCTCTCGCAGCGTCTGGGGGAATCCGGGCTTCTTGCCAGCGACCTGCTTCTGGAGATCCGGCTCGTGATGAACGTGCTGCGGCAGGGGGGACTCTGACCACCGCCCTGCGTTGGGCTGAGATCGACCTCGATGCGGTGCGCGCCAACACGGCGACGATTCTCGCGCACGTCCCCAAGGGCACCAAGCTGTTCGCGGTGGTCAAGGCCAACGGGTATGGGCACGGCGCACAGCACGTGGCTCGTGCCGCCCTGAACGCAGGTAGCTGGGGCCTGGCGGTGGCCACCCTCGAGGAAGCCGCCGAGCTCACCGCGCTGCTCAAACCAGAACGCATTCTGGTGATGGGCGGCTTGACCCCCCGGCAGGCGAACGCTGCCGCAGCCAGCGGCTGCAGCATCGGAGTCTCCAGCCTCGACTTCGCCAAGGCCCTGGGCAATCGAGATGAGGTGGTGCCTGTCCATCTGAAGATCGACACCGGGATGGGCCGCTTTGGATGCCGCCCTGACGAGGCGGCCGCGATCGCACAGTTCATCGACGGCGCACCCTCGCTTCGCCTGGCGGGAACCTGGACGCACTTTGCGTCCGCGGACTCGGACGAAGCGCTGACCCGCAAGCAGTTCGATCGATTCTCCGCGGCGCTCGAGACGTTCGAGGTCGATCCAGGCTTGCGTCACACGTGCAACTCGGCGGGTGCGCGCAGGTTTCCTGGGTTTGCGTTGGACGCGGTTCGCACCGGGATCGCTCTATATGGGTGCGAGTGGCCGGGCACCAAGCCCGCGCTTGCCCTGCGCTCCGTCGTGACCCATCTGAAGACTGTCGTGCCCGGCGACACGGTTGGCTACGGGGCGACCTGGCGCGCCACGGCGCGGAGACCCGTCGCCACAGTTGCGATCGGGTATGCGGACGGGGTACATCGCGCTCGATCCAACCGCGGCCACGTGTTGATCCGTGGCCACCGCGCGCCGGTGATCGGAACGGTGAGCATGGATGCGATCACGGTCGATGCCTCCAATGTGCCCGGCATTCAATTGGGAGACACGGTCACGGTGATCGGTGAGGACCAGGCGGATCACATCAAGGCCGAGCAGGTCGCGGAATGGTCCGGATCGATCTCGTGGGAGGTGCTGACCTCAATCGGCCCGAGGGTGGAGAGGCGCTACTCGGAATAAGGAAGCGCCTCCCTGCGATTCCAGATGGCGCAAGGCAGGTGTACGTAAACTGGCACTTCTAATGGCGGAAAGCCCGGCGCGCACTGCCTTTGCGGAAGAGGCATTGACTCACTTGGACACGTTGTACCGCGGCGCGCTGCGCCTGACCCGTGACCCCGACCAGGCACAGGACCTGGTGCAGGAGGCCTACCTCCGCGCCCTGCGTTATCAGCACAGCTACCAACCCGGCACGAACATGAAGGCCTGGCTTTTCGCGATCATGCGTAACCTGTTCTGGGATCGCTTCAAGGGATCCCGCAAAGAGGACGTCAGCCTTGACGATGTTGGTGAGTTCGTGCTCTACGACAAGCTGCGGGACGAGGGCGCCAAGCCCGAGGCCGACGTGCTGGACAAGCTCGCCGCTTCCGAGGTCGTGGAGGCGGTCGAGAAGCTTCCGCCCCTCCACCGCGAAGTGGTGCTCCTGGTGGACGTCGAAGGCTTCTCCTACAAGGACGCGGCCCAGACCCTTGGCGTGCCCATCGGCACCGTGATGTCGCGCCTGCATCGGGCACGGCAGCAACTTCAAAGATCCCTCTATGAGTATGCCGTCGAATCCGGTATTGTCCACGGCAACGGCGCCGGACAGGTGCCACAACCATGAACTGCAACGACTGTGTGGAGAGGCTCGACCGGTACGTCGACCGTGAGCTGAACAACACCGAGGTTTTGGAGCTCAAGCTGCACCTCGAAGGGTGTCCTCCCTGCGCCGACCAATACGAGTTTCAGGCCAGCTTGAAGCGGCTGGTGAAGGTTTGCTGCGACAAGGACACCGCCCCGGCCGCTTTCCGGGAGAAGCTGCGCCAGATCCTGCTCTAGGGGTTTTCCACAGGCTTTTCCCCTCATTTCGCCCAGAGGGGGCTGTGCTGAAAGCGTTCTGCAAGCGGATGCTCGCAACATCCGATCTCGATGGCTCAAATCGCCGACGTCAACCACGAGATCCAGGTCAGCGATGCCCTGCGCCGCAACCGGCGCAGCGAGAGCGAGCGCCTCACCGCGATCATTCGGGCGATCGACGAGCTGATGTTTTCGCTGGAGGAGCTGAACCTGCAAGGGATCGATAGGGTCCCGGCGCGCCTTCGCGAGCGGGCGGGAGCGCTGATCGAGCTGGTCCTGGCGCGCCCCGCTCCGGCAGAGGTCCGCACCGACCCGTTCAGGATCCGGTACCGAGTGGTCCCGATGATGGACGTCCTGTTCGAGGTCCAGGACCGGGTCCTCCGCCTGAGGAACCCGATCCGCATCGCGGACCCGGAAGACGTGCAAGAGAGCGCTTAGAGAACCTCCCCGCGCCCTGCCGGGTCCCCCGCCTGGTGGGGCGCGCGGGAGGCGCTCGAGGCGGTCGGAGGGGTGTTCACGCGGCACCCTCGAAGACACTGTTCGGTAGATTTACCGGGCCACGTCACACCAGCTTCGTGACCGCCTCCTCGCCGCTCGCCTCTACGTCATCACTCCCGACCAGGACCCCGATCGCCTGATCACAATGGCTGCCGCGGCTCTCCGCGGTGGCGCCGGCGTCCTTCAGCTGCGCCAAAAACAGCTTGGCCGGGCCGAGCTCCTTGCGCTGGCACGGCGCCTTCGTGACCTGACCCGCGACGCCGGCGCCCTCTTGGTGGTCAACGACCACGTCGACCTGGCGCTGCTCAGCGAAGCCGACGGCGTGCACCTTGGAGCCGACGACCTGAGCGTTGCGGCCGCCCGTCACATCGCGGCCGATCGCCTGCTGATCGGCGCCTCGGCCTCCACCGCTGATGTCGCGCTGGCCGCCATCGCGTCGGGCGCCGACTACATCGGCTGCGGACCCGCTTTCGCAACACCGCTGAAACCTCAGAAGACGGTGATCGGACCGAGGGGTGTGGCCGCTGTAACAAGCGCGGTTGACCCATCGGTGCCCGTCTTTGCGATTGGCGGAATTGACGCATCGAATATCGGGCAGCTCATCGCCGCCGGTGTTCGCCGGGCGTGCGTGATCAGGGCGGTGGGGGAGGCCGTGGACCCGGAGGCGGCCGCACGCGGGCTGCGTGCCATGCTGGAAGCGTGAAGGTCGGAGGCACCGGAGAGCTCGAGCTGCTGAACAGGATCATGCCGTTCCTTGCCACCCAGGGATTCGAGATCACCGCCGGCGAGGACGACTCGGCGGTATGGAGCGACCACGGCTCCTACACGGTCGCCAGCTGCGACATGGCGGTTGAGGGAGTCCATTTCGACCTCGGCTGGATGACCCCCGCAGACGCCGGCTGGCGTGCGCTCGCGCTGGCTCTCGGCGACCTCGCTGCCAAGGGTGCGACTCCCGCCTGGGCCTTGACGTCAGTGGCCGTGCCAAAGTCCTGGCAGGTAGAGAGCTTCGTCGGCCTGTACGAGGGGATGAGCTCCCTGGCCCATGACACAGGCCTGCTGATAGTCGGCGGCGACATGAGCTCGATCGACGGCCCGGCGGTGCTGTCCATCACCGTAGTCGGCCGCGCCGTGTCGAGGCCGCTGGCTCGATCCCAGGCCAAACCCGGTTGGGCGGTGGCCGTGACGGGCCCATTGGGGGCGGCGGCACTTGCGCTCAAAGCGCGCAAAGCAGTGCGCCTGGCGCCGCGAATCGATGAGGGCCGCCGGCTGAACCAGGCGGGCCTGTGTTGTGGCGACATCTCGGATGGGCTGCTAAGAGAAATGGAAAAGTTTGCCGCCGCGTCGCGCGCCGGCTGCATTATCAGGGCGGGCGAGATTCCATCGGTGCAGGGCGCGAGCTGGGAGGACGCCCTCACGAGTGGGGAGGAGGCGGAGCTGGTGTGCGTCGGACCCGAGGACCTCATCCGGCGCGCCGGCCTCGTCCCTTTTGGGATGTTGACGCAGGACCCGGCCGTCAAGGTCGTCGGCGCTGA
>DATCPU010000316.1:0-6608 GCA_036569925.1 Candidatus Dormiibacterota bacterium | reverse complement strand
TTTCAGCACGAGCTGGACCACCTCGACGGCGTCCTTTTCATCGACCGGCTGACAAGCCTGGACACGCTGCAGCGAGTCGAGGACCTGGTAGCCGAGGAGAAGGAAGCAGCTGTCGCCGCAGCTGCGGGCTAGGCGCTTTCCTGAAGATCGTTTTCGCCGGTACGGCCGAGTTCGCCGTGCCGTCGCTCCAAGCGCTGGAACAGGCCGGTCATGAGATCCAGCTCGTGGTCACGCAGCCGACGAGGCCGGGTCACCGCAGGAAACCTGCGCCGCCCAAGGTCAAGGTGGCCGCGGACGCACTCGGCCTGCGGGTGATTCAGCCGGCGCGGATCAAGGCCCCCGAGGTGGCGGACCAGATCCGCGAGCTGTCGCCCGATCTGCTCGTGGTTGTCGCCTACGGACAGATCGTCCCTGAGTCGGTGCTGTCGATTCCCAGGTTGGGGGCGGTCAACGTGCACGCGTCGCTGCTGCCGCGATACCGCGGAGCGGCGCCTGTCGCTCATGCCATCCTGTCCGGCGACCGCGAGACAGGAGTCACGATCATGCGAATGGACGAGCAGCTGGACCACGGACCAATCCTTTCGTCGCGAAAGACAAGCATTGGGGACAGTGAGGATGCCGCGATCCTCACGAGGCGCCTCGCGGTCATGGGCGCCCAGCTCCTGGTGGAGACGCTGAAGAACATCGAACGGATCACACCGAGGGATCAGGAACATGGGCAGGCCACCTTCACGCCGCGCCTTCGTCGCGAAGACGGGGACCTGGATTGGGGCCTCGGGCCAGCGGAGATAGATCGCCGGGTACGCGCCCTGCAGCCCTGGCCAGGAGTGACCCTGCCGACGTCGAGGGGCCGGGTCAAAGTCTTGAGCGGGCACGTCGATGGCGACACGTACGTTCTCGACGTCGTGCAGCTTCCAGGACGGAAGCCGGCTCCTGCAAAACAGGTGTTGCACGATGGGCCGGGCGCGCGCAGGGCGCCATGACTGATAAGAAGGACGAAAAGGCGCGCGACGTTGCGGTCAACCGTCGCGCGTATCACGACTACTTCATCGACGATAAGCTCGAGGCCGGGATCATGCTCACAGGCACGGAGGTCAAGTCGGTGCGCAACGGGCGGACCAATCTGCGGGATGGGTTCGTGCGCATCGACGGCAATGAGGCGTGGCTCGAGAACGTGCATATCTCCCCTTACGCGCAGGCGAACCTCATGAACCACGAACCGATGCGCCCGCGCAAGCTCCTCCTGCACCGCAAAGAGATATCGAGCCTGGTCGGAAAGGTGAGGCAGAAGGGGTACACGCTCATACCGCTGCGCGTCTACTTCTCGCGCAACCACGCCAAGGTGGAGGTGGGGCTGGCGCGCGGCAAGAAGCAGTACGACAAGCGCGAAGCGATCGCGGAGCGGGACGCGAAGAGGGACATCGCTCGCGCGATGAGGACGAGAGGCTAGGTCAGGCTCAGGCCGCCAGGTTGATGCCGATCGCCCGCAAGCGCTTGTTGAGCGAATCCATCGCGAACTGCAGGATCTCGCTCTCCGTGTGGCCGAACTCGGTGATGTAAGCCGGGTCGGGCGGGTCCAGTGTGCCCGCGACCAGCGGGAGGCACTCGACGAGAGTTCTCTGGATCAGCGGCGCGAATCGCTCGGGGTTCTCACGCACTGCTTCCTGTAAGACCTTGATCCCGAAGCTCACGTGCCGCGACTCGTCTCGAGCGACGGCCGTGAAGCCGCGGTAGAAGCCGCGGTCGGTGCTGCCCAGCTCGCGCATCGACTCGAGCTCGAAACGCTGGCCGGTGAGCGCGATGGTGGCCTCCACGATGATGTGGTAGATCGTCACTCCTTCGACGAATGCATCGAAGTCCTTCGGGTCTGTCGCCATTCGCTGCGCCGTCGAGGGCAGCCGCTCATAGAACAGGGTGTTGTAGCCCTCGTTGGTGTCGGGGCGGATCTCCGCGAGCAGGTCCGTCAGGTTCTTGGTGTCGGTGCCGACCACCTCGCGCCACCATCTGTCGAAGAACACGGTGTGCCGGGCCTCATCGACCATTTGGGTCGACAGGAAGATCTCGATCTCCGGCGTGGGGGCCGCCCAGACGAACGGGGCCAGCGTCGCCGTGACGCGCTCCTCGCCGTTGAAGAAAAGGCGGTGCGACCACAGCGTGGCCTTGCGGTCGAGGTCCGACGCCTTCAGCCAGTCCTCACGGTCAAGAGTGAAGTCCAGGTCGCCCACGGACCACTGCTGGGACTCCCAGCGCCGGTAGAGGTCCATGTAGCTGGGCATGTTCTCGATACCGCGGTCGATGAAGGCCAGCACGTCGTCTATGCGGATATCGCCGAGCTCTTTGAGGTTCGCCTTGGCGACCCGCTCGAGGTCCGGCTCCAGGTGCTCCAGCTTCTGCCTGACAGCCATGTGTTTGCCGGGTCCATTAGACCAGAAGGCCCGAGGTGTGCGTTGGGCAGCCGAAGGGTAGAATTCGAGGGCAACGAGTTCAGCTTCGTGGGGGCGTCCGGTCTCGACGGGGCAGTTGAGCTTCGGGATTGCGAGCCGAGAGCGCGTGCGTTACAGCGCAAGCATTTTTACAAATGCCAACAAGACCAACACTCTCGCCCTCGCTGCGTAAGCAGTAGAGACGTGAGTCCCGGGACTTAGATCCCGGGTGTCGCCCCCGGTCAATCCGGCGGACTGGGGAACGGCATTAAAACAGACCGGATTGCCGCATCGAGGGCGTCTCGGCCTTGATGCGGGACACCCACCGAGACTGGCACAAGCGGATCCCGTCAGGAGGAGCCGCCAAGCGAGAACCAAAATCCTGGACACGCTCGTAGAGATCCCGTAGGAGACTGCTTCGGACCCGGGTTCAACTCCCGGCGCCTCCACCAAGCGGAACGCGGTAGACCCGGATAGGCTGGTCTTGTGGCCTCGCGTGAGCCCGATCAGTCACGGTGGAGACGTCAGGGCTTCTTCTTCTTGCTGGGATGGGTCTCCCTATTCGGGCTGATGGCTGAGGTTGCTGTCTTGGTTCATCAGATTTGGAGTGCGTATTACCTGGGCGTGGGCGCGATGTGCCTGCTCCTCGGGGGTGCGCTGACTCTTATCATCCGACCTTCGAATGACCCAGGATGGCGGGGGGCGACATACAAAGTCGATACCCCTGCCAAGCGCGCCGCTGGGATGGCGCTGATGGGTGTTTCGCTGATCGTCATCTTCATCCTTGTTGGTCGAAACGCGGGATTGACGACGGCGCTCATCGAGGTCGGCGCTCTCATCGCGATGATTGCTTCCGCTGTCGTTTTTGTGCGGCTTCGAAGGCGATCTCACCCAACGGACCAACAAAGCCATGATGCCGACGTTTAGCCGGCCAGGTTCGAGCTTTACATCTGTATGACAGCGAGGCGGTGGCTTCGCGTCCTGTGGGTCCCAGCTCTGATGTTCGTGGTCGCTGGTTACATCCTGTTTCTGGGGTTCCGCATCCTCGGGCATCCATCCGCGAACGTGCCGGCGTGGATTGGCTGGCTTTGCTTGGGCATCGCAGCCTTCAAGGCTTCGTTGTGGTCGGTCGTCACCGTGGGGTTTATTCGTAATCCCGAGGCGGTAATGGCCGCCCGCCACTGGGAATAAACCAACCGCCTAGCTCTGAATTTCTTCCTCGTTAAGCCTCATCAGCTCATGAATGCCAGCAGCTGAACCACCCGCCATAGGAACAGAGCCGCGCAACCGATTCGGATCAGCACCCCGATCCAGCCCCAGCGCCCTGCGAACCAGAAGATCAGCGCCAGGATGCCGAGGTAGGCAAAGTTGCCGATCCAGAAGCCGGTCACGAAGTTGGAGTCGTTGCTGTTCACGTGTCACCCCCCTTGACGGGGCCAGATCCTGGAAATTGCGTCAGCGCGAGGCGGCCGAGATTACCAATCCCGCGTCCAGGATGAGATTGGCCGAGTTGAGGACGATCCCGATGACGGCGCGGTTCTTCCTCAGGCCGCTCCTCCAGCCGATCACCCCAACGATCAATCCCGCCACAAACACGATCACTCCCAGAAAGACCAGATTTCGGTCGGCGATGGAGAGCAGAGCCCCAATGATCGACAGCGCGATCGAGGCGGTCGACCAATCAAACCCTTGCCGGCGAGCCGGCACTTGCGGAGGCACGCCGGACACTATAGGCGGAGCGTTCTGCGTGGCCTAAGCCATCCAGTGGAATTGACGGATGCCAGTGTCGGTAATGTGTTGGTGATGAGCAGCACATACAACGACTTCAACCAGAACCTGATCAAGCATCTGCGTGCGAACAATGGCAAGGCGCCAGCGGGTCCTTTCGAGGGCCGCGAGCTGGTCATCCTAACCAGCAAGGGCGCCAAGACGGGCGCCGTGCATGAGAGCCCGATCGTCCTCTCCCACGACGGCGAAAGGTACGTGATCGTCGCCTCCAAAGGCGGCGCCCCGACCAATCCCAGCTGGTACTACAACCTGAAGGCCCATCCCGAGGTCACAGTTGAGATCGGCGGCGAGAAGTTCAAGGCTCGCGCGCACGAAGCCGGCGAAGAGGATTACGAGCGCCTCTATCAAAACCACGCCGCAAAAATGCCGGCCTTCAACGAATACCGACAGAAGACGACCCGCCACATCCCCGTCATGGTCGTGGAGCGCGTCGACTAGCCTCAACAGGTACCGACTCCGGTCCAAACCGGTTAACCTTCGGCCCGGTGTCGATTTGAATCATCTGTGGCAGCGCTTCCTGCTGGCCAGCTCGCTGGTCGTCGGCCTGTTGATCGGGGTCGCGACCACCGTCTTCGGGTACAGCAACCTCACCACCGTGGACGTCCATTGGTCCGTCTTTCACATCAACGGAATCCCTTTGTGGACGGTCGCAGTCGTCCCACTCGCCCTCGTCTTGATCGCCGGCACCCTGTACCACTGGATGGACGGACTGCATCACTTCACCGAGCACATGCGCCACCGGCGCCGTGTCCACGAGCTGGAAGCGGAGGTGGCCTCCCTTCGCGCCCACCTCGACCAGCTCCTGGAGATGCCCGACCACTCGACGTCCAGGCTGCCGGAAAAGATCGTGACCACTGCCTCGCTACCGGCCCCTGGCAACGGCGCCGCCGACGTCTCGAGCTCCGAGCCCGAGCCGGCCCAGGTCGTGAGCGCCAAGGCATCTCGGGCCGCGCAGCGAAAGCGCCTCGCTCAGGAAGTCGCAGGCGAGGTTGTGGAGCCGGCGCCTGAGAGCGTTGCGTCGACCGCAGACACTGTGGCGGCGGACGCAACCTACCTCGACGAGCGGGAGTCCTAGGCCGGGTGCCGAACCGACGACGTGCCGGTCGCCTGGTCGTTCCATCCCAGCGTCCCCCTGCGGACAAGATGCTGCTCGAGCGCAGCGCAATCGAGGAGCTGGCTCACCACGCTGACCCCTGGCGCGTCCTGCGCATCCTGTCCGAGTTCGTCGAGGGCTTCGACGCTCTCAACGAAGTCGGGCCGGCCGTCACCGTCTTCGGCTCCGCCCGGGCAACACCGGACGATCCTTACTACGCCGCCGGCCGCGCCCTCGGCGGCGCCCTCGCCCGGCGCGGCTTCGCCGTCATCACCGGCGGAGGGCCAGGGATCATGGAGGCCGTGAACCGCGGCTGCCAGGAGGCGGGCGGCCTATCGGTCGGTTGCAACATAGAGCTGCCCGACGAGCAGGAGCTCAATGCGTACGTCGACCTCGGCGTCGAGTTCCGCTACTTCTTCGTCCGCAAGAATATGTTCGTCAAATATGCCCGCGGCTTCGTCATCTTTCCAGGCGGACTGGGAACGTTGGACGAGCTCTTCGAGTCGCTGACCCTGGCGCAGACGGGCAAGATCGAGCATTTTCCGATCGTGCTCTTCGGCACCGAGTACTGGACAGGCCTCCTCGACTGGATGCGGAAGGTCGTGCTCGGACGCAAAGCCATCTCACCTCAGGACATGGACCTGATGACTCTCACCGACGATCCGGAGGAGGCCGCGGCCATGGCGACCAGACCGCTGCCGGTCGGAATCGACGAGCCGCGTGAGGACCCCGGCGAGCCAGAGGTCAAGGCGTCGCGATAGCCGCGATTCCGCCGACCGACTTCTTCTTTCTCACTGACGGAGGCCAGACCGCGGATTCGGTCGCGGCGAGGGTCGCCGGGTTCCTTGATGGTGCCACCAAGACCATCGACATCGCCATCTACGACCTCCGACTGGAAGCGGGCCCGGCGACCACCGTTCTCGCTGCGTTTGATGCGGCGCTGAAGCGCGGTGTGGCAGTGCGCTTGATGTTCAACCACGATCATCCAGACACGATTCCCGTGCCGCCGCCCGCTGAGGTCGACTGGGCATTCATTGATCAGCTGAAGGCGATGGGCGTCGCGACCAAGCCCGTGGATGGCGTCCCCGACCTGATGCACCACAAGTACGTGGTGCGCGACGCCGCCACCCCTCAGGCCGCTGTCATGAGCGGTTCGATGAACTGGACCAACGATTCCTTCACGCGCGAGGAGAACGTGTCATTCACGATCGCGTCGCCGAGTGTCGCCGCCGATTACACGCGGAACTTCGAGGAGCTCTGGCAGCGGCCCGTGGTCGCGACATCGGGCCGTTTCACAACGCAAT
>DATCPU010000315.1:0-27539 GCA_036569925.1 Candidatus Dormiibacterota bacterium | reverse complement strand
AGGTGCCGGTGCTGTTGTTGTTCACTGTGCCGGTCGTCCCGGTCGTGTTGCCCGTGGATGTCCCGGTGCTGTGCATGTTGGCGGTACCGGTCGTGCCGGTCGTGTTGCCGGTCGAGGTGCCGGTGCTGTTGTTGTTCACGGTGCCGGTCGTCCCGGTCGTGTTGCCCGTGGATGTCCCGGTGCTGTGCATGTTGGCGGTCCCGGTGGTGCCGGTCGTGTTGCCCGTGCTGGTGCCGGTGCTGTGCATGTTGGCGGTCCCGGTGGTGCCAGTCGTGTTGCCCGTGCTGGTGCCGGTGCTGTGCATGTTGGCAGTGCCGGTCGTGCCGGTTGTGTTGCCGGTCGAGGTGCCGGTGCTGTGCATGTTGGCAGTGCCGGTGGTGCCAGTCGTGTTGCCCGTGCTGGTGCCGGTGCTGTGCATGTTGGCGGTGCCGGTGGTGCCAGTCGTGTTGCCCGTGCTGGTGCCGGTGCTGTGCATGTTGGCGGTCCCGGTGGTGCCAGTCGATTTGCCCGTGCTGGTGCCGGTGCTGTGCACGTTGGCGGTCCCCGTGGTGCCAGTCGTGTTGCCCGTGCTCGTGCCGGTGCTGTGGGTCACTTCCTTGTTCTTGTTCTTGTCGTCGCCGTTCCCGGACGACTTGCCGTCGCCCTTGCTATCGCCTTTGCCATCGCCCTTACCATCGCCGCCGCCGACCTTCTGGTCGCTCTTCGCCGGCGCAGTGTCAGTCCGCTGAACCACTGCTGCGGTTGAAGTGCCACCGCCCTTGTTTGTCCCGTGTTGGGTGTCCGCTGCCAGCGCAGGCGAGGTGCGCGCGAACATTAGAACCACTCCAGCCACGAAAACGCAGGACTTGATCGCTAGTCGTTGTCCTATCGGTGCCCGTACCAATAAAAGCTCACCGCTTGTCTCCAAATGAACACCCCCGCATTGATTAGGTGATTGCCTGCCGCCATCCTGGACATGGACCTCGGAACTTTCTTTCCGCGGATATGTCGCAGAACGCCCCGCTCAGCGTTCCCTATTTGGGCAATCCCTGAAATGACAACGCAGCCAGTGACACGAGTAACCATGAAAGACGCCACCAGCGTGGAGGCAGTCACCGCATTTGTTGAACAGCTGTTGACCGATTCCGGCTGGCAGGTGGAGCGTGTTAGGCAGCGCACATCTCGACTTGATCCACCTAACTACTGGACCCTTTTTGAGGTCTCCATAAGTAAGGACGAGGAGACCCGCAGCCTGCGGATGGTTGCCGCCGGCGCTTTCGACGAGATTGCATGGCAGAAGCTGCAACACCGGTTGGAACGAAACGGTGGCGGCCGCGAGTGCGATCCGCTGAACGGCGTCGGTTATCCGCGTCTGTTCCCAGAGTCGCAGCACGCATATTGGTTTTATCCATTCGACCCGCACATGCCGAACCTTCCTACGGCTGCGGATCCAGCCTCGATGGCCGGCATCTTGCTCGGTCTCGACCCGGACGCTGCACGGGAATTCGCCTCGACGGGGCGATTGCAGATCGAAAGAGTTCGTTACGTTCCGGAGGTTGGCGCCATCCTGCGCTACACGATCGACACCGGCGCAGGAGCGATCACCATGTACGGGAAGGTCCAGCCAGGGGATCGCGGTCTGCGCACCAACCGCATTGTCGGCGGATTGTGGGAGGCGGCCAAGCAATTCGATTACGAAGGGCTGATCTACCTTCCGCGGCCACTTGGGTTCGTCGACGAGCTTGGATTGCTGCTCGAGGAAGCCATACCGGGCAAGCCCGTGGGCGGCAATCGCATGAGCGCCGAGTTCGGTCTCACGGCCTATGCTGCAGCGGAGGCCGCCGCAGTCATCCACGAGTCGAACGTGCCGGCCGACGGGCAGGTGTTTCGCATCGAAGCCGAGCTCGAACGCCTCGATCGTGTGACGAAGCAGTTCATCCAGGTGCATCCCCGCGCGGCGTATCTGCTTAGCGACCTCGTGGCTCACATGCGCGAGCACGTACGTAGCACTGATGAGGAGGATTTTCTACCGACTCACGGCGACCTCAAGTACGACCAGTTCATCCATCACAACGGCAAGCTGACGCTGCTCGACTTCGACTATTTCGCCCTGGCCGAAACCAGCTACGACCTCGGCAAGTTCTGTGCCTACCTGGTGCCCTCGATACCGCGGGACTGGGAGGAGACACTCGCGGCCGAAGAGATGCGAGTCCAGTTTCTACGGCGCTACCGAGAGCTCAGGCCGTATGCGACCCTCGAGCGATTCGCCGTGTACGAGGCGCTTCAGCTCGCCTTGCGCGCGATGTCGTTCATGTGGGCCCAGGTCCGAGGCTGGGAGGGCATGGCGGAGACGTTCCTGGTGCTTGCGTTCGAGCGCCTGAAGAGCCGTTTTCCAGAGGCAATCGCAACCTCACTCGCAGGGTAAAGGAAAGAAAAGGCGTCCAACTAGGTCGTAACGGTTCCCTTTACAAGGCTTTACCTCAAATCCGCCAGCTTCCCGAATTACCCGCGTCAGACTCAGCGACTCGTGAAAGTTTTTTCCCGGTTTGGCGCATTGATTCTCTTCGTGGCTGTTGCCGCCGGCACGTCATCCGTGCTCCGGTTGCACTCGCAAGGCTCTCCCGCGCTCGCGGCCAGCCGCACGACCGCCGCAACCCCCGCATCGGGTAGGCAGGTTGCGATCGCGCTGCCCACTCCCACCGCCGCGCCGCAGTCTGCCCCCAAGCCCGCGCCGAAGACCGCGAAGCCCAGAGCAGTACCGCCAGCTCCTCGCCCTGTGGTCACAACCTCAATCGTGATTGGCTCGACCCAGCAGGTCTTGATCAACCAGGATCGTGCCAGATACGGCTTGAGGCCGCTCACCTGGAGCTCGTGCCTCGCCTCAGTCGCCTACAGCAACGCGGTGCGAATGGCGACCGCCGAACGCATGTGGCACGCCAACGGGGTCTACAGCGACCTCGCCTGCCACATCGGCAACCGCACCGGAGAGAACATCGGTTACTGGACGGGTGGGATTACTGACTCGCGGCTTAACACGATGTTCATGAACAGCCCCGAGCACAAGGCGAATATCCTCGGCCCATATCGCTATGTCGCGACCGCATGGCGCGTTGCCGCCAACGGCACCGCCTACATAGCCGTGGAGTTCAGCTAGCTCCAACGCCTTCGAGTACCGGTCTGGGACCGGGCGTTGTTCCTGCGTAGCGCCCCACGGCTGAGCTTGAGCTCGGTCGCGGTCAAGGGTGCGCTCAGAGGAGCATCGCGAAGGGTGAGTCTCGATCAAGCCGCTCGCGGTCAAAAATCGGGCCGGATTCGCCAGCTCGGTCGTTGGCTGTGGGCGAAAAAAATCTGGTTCGCCGCAGCTATTGCTGTTGTGTTCGTCGCGGCGACCGCGTATGTCGTGTGGGCCGTGCAGGACCTGCCAGACCCGAGCCAGGGGGTCCTGGCGGTGGGAGACGTGGTCGTCCTGGACCGGCATGGAAAGCTGATCGAAGACTGGAACCACGAGGGTCACTACCACATCAATCTTCAGTTGAGCCAGATGGGGAAGTACGCTCCAGCGGCGACGCTTGCGGCTGAGGACCGCAACTTTTATCACCACGGTGGAGTCGATGTCGGGTCCACCCTGCGCGCCCTCTGGGTGGATGCCACCAGCGGCGGTCTGAACCAGGGCGGAAGCACGATCACGCAGCAGCTGGTCAAGATCCAGCTGCTCACTCCGCAGAAGTCACTCGAGCGGAAGGTTCACGAGATGGTGCTCGCGGTCGCTCTGGAACAGCGTTTCTCCAAGGACCAGATCCTGGCGATGTACTTGAACCGCGTGTACTACGGCCACGGTGCGTACGGGATCGGAGCCGCCGCCCGCACCTACTTCAGCAAGGATGCGAAGGATCTCACGCCTGCGCAGGCCGCATTCCTAGCGGGCCTCATCCAGGCGCCCAGCGGCTACGACCCCACGACGCACTACGACCTGGCCCGGGAGCGTGAGCTCTACGTGCTGCAGGGCATGGTGAGCACCAACGTCCTGAGCGCCGGCGAGGGGGACCAGGCGGCCGCCGACGACATCAAGTCCGAGTTCAAAATGCAGGCCACCACGCGTCAGAGCCTCGCGCCTCACTTCGTCGACTACGTTCTCACGCAGCTCGAGTCGACCTTCGACGCCGCCGCGGTTCAGCAGGGCGGGCTGGTGGTCCACACGACACTGGACCTCGGCATTCAGCAGACGGCGAACCTGGCAGTGAAGAATGGGGTGAAAGACCTCGCCTACGCACACATCAACAATTCGGCGCTGCTGGCTGCGGACCCGAAGACCGGCGAGGTGCTGGCGTGGGTTGGATCTGCGGATTACGGTAACGATCGCATCGCAGGCCAGTTCGACGTGGTGCTGGCTCAGCGGCAACCTGGCTCGTCGTTCAAACCGTATGTGTACGAGGCCGCCCTCAGGGACCACAAGATCACGCTCGCCACCGTGCTCAACGACACGCCGACAGACTTCAATGGCTACCGGCCCAACGACTTCGACAACGGCGGCATGGGCCGCATGACGGTCAGGCGTGCGCTGATTTTTTCCCGCAACATCCCGGCGGTCCAGGTGGGCCAGATGGAAGGCATGCAGAACGTCATCGGGCTGGCGCACCAGATGGGAATCACAAGCCACCTGGACCCAGGTCTATCGACTGCGATCGGCGGCAGCGACGTGACGCTATACCAGCACGTGCAGGGTTACCAGGTCTTCGCCGACCAGGGTCAGCGCGTGGATCTCAACGTGATCCTGGACGTGCACCAGTCGTCAGGCCAGGCTGTTTTCACGCAGAGCCACAACGAGACAGGGGTCTTGAGCGCTGCGGACACCTACTTGATCACGGACGTCCTGAAGAACTATCAGAACCAGTGGGGTTTCGGCTGGAACCGCCAGATGGCCAGCAAGACGGGCACCAGCGACAATGGAAAAGGCGGCATTCCAGACTCATGGATCATGGCTTACAACCCCAACATCGTCGTCGGTGTCTGGGTCGGTAACACCGCTCCGAATGGTGGTGGCGGGTTGATCACCGCATTCGGCGAGAGCGTGGGCTCGACGATCATGGCCCGCTTCATCAACGCGCTGCCGTCGACGATGCACGATTGGTACGGCCAGCCTGCCGGGATCGTCAACGGTTGCGGCGCCGAGGCCCAGGAGATCTTCCTCAAGGGCACGCAGGGTTGCACGCCCGGAGCCCCGGGCACGCCTTCTGCCACGTCGTCGCCAACGGCTTCGCCAAGCGAGACCCCAGGCGCGACCCCGTCGGCCGCGTCGTCACCCTCGGCCATTCCATCTCCGGTGCCATCTCCGGTGCCCTCCCCAGTTCCATCACCGGTTCCGTCGCCCGCTCCGTCGGCGCCTCCCGCCGGTTCGCCGGCCCCATCTCCATAAAGATGGAAGAGAAGATGGACGACAACGTCGTGAGTGACAGTCCCTTCATGCAGAGCGTTGAAAGACGCCGCCCGGGGGCTTCGATGCGCGCTTACGTGACGCGGACATTGCCTCACAGCTCGGTGATCGTCGTAAGCAATCGGGGTCCTCACGAGCCGAGACCTGAGGGTGGATTTGCCCGAGGCGCAGGCGGCGTGGTCACGGCCCTTTTGACTCTGGCCGAGGTCATGGGTGCCGACTGGGTGGCATGCGCCAGGACCGACGCCGAGCGCGCCCTCGTCATCGAACAGGGTCCGTCTGCGCTGGCGCCGCTCATCAGCGCGCAAACCCGGCTGCACTACGTCACCCCGACACCTGAGCAGTACGAGATGTATTACTCGGTGATCTCCAACCCGGTTCTATGGTTCATCCAGCACTACCTGTGGGACCTGGCCCACCAGCCGGTCATCAATGGGCGGATCCACAAGGCCTGGAAGGACGGTTACGTTCAGGTCAACAAGCAGGTCGCGCAGAAGGTCGCGGAGGTCGGCAGGCAGATGCCCAACCGACCGCTGGTGATGATTCACGACTATCAGCTCTATCTCGTTCCTCAGCTGGTTCGCGACCAGCTGCCAGGCGCGATCATCCAGCACTTCATCCACATCCCGTGGCCGACGCCGCAGTACTGGAAGATCCTGCCCAAGGAAATGCGGGACGCCATCCTCCGAGGCCTGTTGGGGTGCGACATAGTCGGCTTTCAATCCAGTCTCGATGTGAGGAACTTCCTCATGACGTGCGAGGAGAACGCCGGGCTGCAGGTCGACATCAAGGAGCGTGCGGTGTTGCTCGACGGCAGGGTTGTTTACGCGCGCCACTACCCGATATCGATCGACGTTTCGTCCACCACGCGCCTGGCTTTCTCTCACGGCGTCATGGTCGAGGAGAGAAAGCTTCGCGACTGGCGCCCGAAATACCTGATCGCGCGCGTTGACCGCACCGATCCGTCCAAAAACATTGTCCGAGGCTTTCTCGCCTACGAGAAGCTGCTGAGCCATCATCCTGAGCTAAGGGGCGAAGTCCAGTTCTGGGCTTTTCTTCAACCCTCCCGGCAGGACGTCTCGGTGTACCGGAACTATCTGAAACGAGTGAGGCAGGTCGTGGTTCGCATCAACAATCAGTACGGCACACCTGGCTGGATGCCCATACGGCTCGAGTTCGGTGAGAACATTCGCAAGGCGATGGCGGCTCTACGCAACTTCGACGTATTGCTCGTGAATCCGGTCTACGACGGGCTCAATCTCGTCGTCAAGGAAGGGGCGCTCGTCAACCGGTCAGAAGGCGTGATAGTGCTCTCCGAGAATGCCGGTGCGCATGAGGAGCTGCAACCCCATGTCCTGTCGATCAATCCTTTCGATATCGACGCGACAGGTGAGGCCCTCTTCGAAGGCCTGGTTATGGGTGCTGCGGAGCGCCACAGGCGCCACGAGGCGGCTCGCGACGTGGTCCGGACCAATGACATCGCTCGCTGGATCACCAGGCAGGTGCAGGACATTCGCGACCTGGCCGCAACTCCCGAGCTCCGTGACAGCTCGAAGCTTCGCGCCGGCTAATCCGGCTGCACGCCTGATTGGCGGGTGTCACCCACCCGCCGAGGCTACGAGGAGGATTTGGGGAACCAGAGTGGGAGCCCGGCGATCGCTTCGTCGCTATCCACGTCCGCACGCCCGCCGGAGCTCAACATGTACTGCCATGCGGCCATGTTGGCCGAACAGCCAGGCAGCATCGGCGAATACTGCGGCGCCCTCGCTTTGGTGAATCGACCTACGAGGGAGGGCTCGAAGCTCCAGAGGTACGAGCCGAACGCGACCTCGGGACGGGCAGCCACCGCGCGGCACCATGCCGAGGCGAACTCCGTCCCCGCCGTGCCGTTGCCGTAATACATCGGTGCGAAATTCGCCGCCGTGATGCCGTCGAACCAGCCTTGAATGAAGCCGGAGTCGACGTTCGCCGCGCCAGGGCACTGATCCCCATAAGGTTCGATGTCGATGGCGAGTACCCTGCCGGCGGGGATGCCGAGACCATTCGCCGCGGCGCTTGCCTCCGAGGCGTACCGGAGGCCGGTGCTATATCCGCTGACAGAGGAACAGTCGTAGTTGTTGTAGATCGGAAGGATCCCCATCTGCTTGTAGGCGGCGGCCGCGATTTCGGCCGGGCTGATGCCAGGGCAGTTGTAGGTCTGGGTGAGGTAGCGGCCCCAAAAGTCGGGGGCGCCGTAAGCGAGTCGAACCTGCGGATACAGACCCCTTGAAGCAGTCGTGTTCGAGGTGAACGCCTTGCACGAGTCCACTCCCCAGAGCAACCGGGACGGCTGCAAAGAGGCTGAGCGCGCCTGGATGTTCACAAGAGAGGCGTGTGTCTGCACGGTGCGCACCAGCTTGGCGAGTGTCGAGGCGACCTGGCCGGCAATCGGGCGAGCCGCACCGATGACCGCAGTGAACGACGCCGTCGAGCCACTCGCGATCGAGACCCGGGCTCCGCATGAGCTACCTGTCTTGCATGCGTCGGCTACCAACTCTCCGTTCGCGTCATAGATTCCGATGCTCCATGGAGTGTTGGTGACATCGACGTTGGCACTTGCCCGCATGAAAACTGTGTTGCCTTGCTGGGGCTGCGTCGTGTTGGCGTCAAGAGTGACGCCGAGCCAGGTCGCGGTTATCGGCGTGGACTGGGCCTGGATCGCCGGCGGGGGCGAGGTTTGTGACCCACCGGAGACGTACGCCACGATTGATTGCGCCCCTGCCTTGTCTTTGGTGAGCGTGGTGCTGCACGTCGTGCCACGGCTGCAGTAGGTGAGAAGCGCTCCTGATCGCTGGTCGTAGAGGCCGAGCTGATATCCCGAGCCGCCTACGTCTGCAGTGGCAGTCGCGGTGATGGTCACCGGCTTGCCAGGAGCGACGATCGAAGCCGTAGGCGGTGCCAGCGCGACGCTGAACCAAGAGACGGTTACCGGGTTGGAGGCGACCACGTTCTCAATCGGCTGGTTCGCAACCGGAGGCGTGACGTAAGCGGTGAAGGTGTGAACGCCGGCCTCGGCTGCATACGCGACAAGGCATTGGCTCGCCTGCATGCAGACGCCCACGAGGGTTCCCGTGGTCGTGTCGAAGATCTCGATCGCAGAGCGCGTGCCTGTCATCGTCAGGCTGGCGGTCGCGGTGAGGATCGCGGTCTGACGAGGCTTAAGAGCAGTCACGGTTGATTCGAGGCGGACCCTTGGCTGAGAGCTGACCGCGGAAAGCGTCCAGATCGGAACGCTCGGCGTCACCGTATGAGCCGCGTACGCGGCTCCCAGGTTGGCATTTGGCGCTGCAGCCTGTAGCGAAGGGAGCAAAGTGTTGTTGCACGCAGCCGGAGCATTTGGCCCGGCGTAGTCAGACGGCGCGGGACAAGCGGCAAGCCCCCGAGGTAGGGAGGAAACGCCAGGCTTTGGTTGAACGGCGCCGTCACCTGAGTTGCAGCTGGCGCTCGGCCCCGACCCTGGGCACGGCCGGCTGCCGGCGGGCAGCTCAAGGCGGACCGGGTTGTCGGAAACTGCTTGATTCGCCTGGGAGACCGTCGAGGACACAGCCATTGGAGTCGTCGATCCAAGAGCGACCTGGCCGCCCTGACCTGACACTGCCATGACGGCGAGAAGGGCAGGCACCCACAGGCGCCGGCAAGCACGAAAAAGCGGAGTTGAGAGCAACCGAATTCCTCCCCGGCGCAGCCCTTACGGGGGCCGCATGAGTAACCGGGTTGAAACTTACCTTTGGGCCTCGGGTCAACCTCCCGCCTCGTGGTTAATAAGCCTCAACTGTTGTCAAGTGGGTCGAATTGAAGCTAAAAGGACCGCTTTCGAGGCTTTTGCGCAGGCAACCTGATCGATTCGCTCGAGTTCTGAGCCCTTTTGAGGAGTTACGTCAGCCCGTGGCGCCAAATCGGTGGCGGCGGTTCTCGTACCAGCGACGGACGAACTCCGCTGTAAAGCTTGACTCCTGACCAGGGCGCATCGAATGCAGCAGCTCCTCGGCGAACTCTCCGCTGATCACACGCGTCACGTCCTCGGTCACCGGCGCATTCGTGATGGCAGGGCGAGCCCTCGCTAGAGCGTCATGAAACATCGCCTGGGATAAGCGGGCAGCGCCTGTCCTTTCGTCAAGCGAGCCCGTTTCGGGGTCGCTTTCCTGTCCAGCCGGCCGGGGGTTTCCGGTCACTTCGAGCTGCATGGCCTGCCGGCCGCGCTGACTGACCGTGCCCATCCAACCGCCAAACGAGAGATGGTGCACTGAGTAGGTGACCTCGCGGGCGGCTGGAGCCATCTCGCCGCGACCTGATTGGTCGGCGAGGAAGGTGATCGCCCAATGCTCGAACTCGGTGTAGGACGCGGGCCCTGTCGGTATCGGGGCGTGCTCGGCGATACCAAGGCGCCGCAAATCCGGCTCGATGCCTTTGAGGACTCTCTGAGCTCGGACGACTTGGGCGCCGGCGCTTATCGAGGGCCCATGCGCAAGTTCGGCGATCGCCTCTGTCACCTTGAATACCGGCCACCAGTCAGGAAAGACCGCGGGCAACCACTGCAGCGCGCCGGCCAGCTCAGCGGGGTGCGCGAGTCGGTAAACGAGGCGATTCGCGGTCGGTTGGACGTACAGGATGCCCGCCTTCGTGAGGAGGTCGAGAGCTTGCGAAATGCTGCCCTTGCCATACCCCGCAACTTCCGCAAGCGCTGAGGCGGCATGGCCCCTATCCGGCTCGGCAAGCATGAGCTTCAAGATCTCAGCCCGGGCGGATACCCCCACAAACGCGCGCAGGCGCAGCTGGATCAGCGAGGGCCGGCGCAGATCAGGGGTGCCGATGTGCTCTGACGTCCAGAGGGCCAGTGGATCGCCCTTGGCCGGCCAGGGTACCTTCGCGTGCGCCTTCACCGTCGCGGCATACCGTCCGAAGGCTTCCCGCATCGACGGGCCGGCTTGGCCCGCAAGGTTGCGCAAGCGAAAGGCTGAAGCAAAGCGCGCATTGGCAATGCACCAGTCGATCGAGTTGGCCCGGAGGCGGCTGTCCGAATTTCCTATATAGGAGGTGAAGATGATCAGCGGCTCGAGATCGACCGCTTGCCAGTCGTGCCTGCGTCGCATGCCTTCGATGCCGAGCTCGCCCCATAGGCTCCAGGCGAGGTCGAGGGCCAGGCCATCGATTTCGTTAGCGAGCCGCGTCATCGTCGGCGGCCGGGTTTGATCACTGGCTGTCCCGTGGTCTGAAAATCCGCCGCGGATGGTCAGACATGAAAGAAGCAGCCCGGGGCAGGAGGGCTGCTTCCATCTGTACAACGCGTGAATTTGCCACGTTACCGATACCCAGCGAAACCCGCGGGGCTATCGCGCCGCTCCGCCCAGGACGTTTCCGTATGTGATGCCAAGAGCGAAAAGGCCGACCAAGGACATGAGAACCAGGGTGAACGTGCGGGCGCACGTATCGATGAGGCCGTTGTTGTCAAACGCTTCCGAGTCGGCGGCGCTCCACCGACCGCCCCACACTCCGGCCCGTGCCGCGAGCCCGAGCGTTATCAAGACGACCATCAGAAGTATTGCCATCAAACCCCCAAAAAGAGGCTTGGACGCTGAGCGGGTCAGCGTCCTTGCCACTCACTACAACGCACAGGGCGTCGATTGTGGCGATCCAATACTTATGCCGACGAGCGCGTTTGTTTGGCGTGGGAACACCGCTGAATCTTCAATTCTCCATCGCTCTCTGTAGTGCCCTGGTGGCTTCGACGCTCGTGCCGAACATCAGGCGCGCGATGCCGCGATGGTTCGAGATTGCACTGTGGATCGCGCTGATCTTCGTCTGCTGGCTCGGCATCGCCAGCATCAAAGACCCGCACGCGCGCGAGCTGACAAGCTCGATCAACTGGGCAGTCGGCAAGATGGCCAACACCGTCGTCGGCATTGCGGGGCTGAGCGTGCTCGACTCGCTGCGCGCGAGTCGCTTTGCCATCGCCAACGCTGTGGTGATGCTCTTCTGTGCGGATGCTCTCACCCTCGCCCTGCTATCGAGCTATCGCGAAGGGCGCGGCTGGCAGCCGGCGGTCCGCCTTGGCGAATGGATGGAGCTGCCGGCCGCTCCGGTGCCGGCCCTGGTTCCCGCCAGCCAGCCTTACGCGGTCGAGGACCTGAACGAGAGGCTGGCGGCTGCGACGATCACCGTCGGCGCCGCCGCCGCAACCTGGTCCGTGCAGTTCTTGATCTGGGCGCGTGACATCGGACTGCCTCGGGCCGAGGAGCGCCTCGCTCACGCGGCAGCGGTGGGCCGGGTTGAAACCAAGGTCTTGCTCGAAGCGGTTCGCGAGACGGCTGGCGAGCTGGAGTCTGGCGCCCGGGACCTCTTCGCCGCCTCGGCGCCCGAGGTCAACAAGCTTGCACTGAGGGTCGCGGCGATTCTCAACGGAGTCACCGAGGCGGAACAACGAGTTTCCCCCAGCGCCGGGAACCTCGGGCAGGTCGTGGATATTCAGGCGCTCCGCATAGCCCAGTCGCTCGGCCGCACCGGTCGCACCCAGCCAACAGAGAAGAAGGATGAAATTCACAATGTCCCAGAACAGCCGAACCGACTGGCCTCGTAGCCGAGACGGCTTTCGCCTCCGATCGACGGCGCGTCAGGCGCGCCGCCAGAAGCGGGTTATGCGACCGATGGCGTGGGTTTTCCGCTTGCTCCTGCTGTGCGTCATCGCGATACCGAGCCTGATCTACACGTCGTCGGGCTTTGCCGTTTATGCGAACAAGCTGCCGGACCCGACCACGGTGACCGCGCCGATCCCCTCGGACACACTCCTCTACGCCGCGGACGGGAAGACGATCCTCGCGGACCTGCACCCGCCCGGCTATCAGCACTACTACGAGCCTCTGCAGTCGATGGGCACCTTGCTCCCAGAGGCTGTGTTGAGCATCGAGGACCGCAACTTCTACAACGAGCCCGGCGTGGACCCAGGCGGTGTCGCCCGCGCTGCGATGATCGACTGGCGCGCTCACCAGAGCGTTCAGGGCGCATCGACCATCACACAGCAGCTCGTGAAGATGCGCCTGGTCGGCAACGAGCAGACCCTGGACCGGAAGTTTCGCGAGGCGCTCCTAGCCTTCGAGATCGAGCGGCGCTACACGAAGAACGAAATTCTCGAGATGTATCTCAACAGCGCGTTCTTCGGCAACAGCGCCTGGGGCGGCGCGGCCGCGGCGCAGATCTACTACCACACCACGACCCAGAATCTCGACCTGGCGCAGGCCTCGATGCTGGCGGGCCTGATTCGAGGGCCGTCGGTCTACAACCCTCTCCTCGACTGGAAGTCGGCCAAGGCGCGCCAGACCAACGTGCTCCAGGCGATGGTGCGCGACCAGAAAATCACCCAGGTCCAGGCGACGCAAGCGCTGGCAGAGGACATCTCCGCGCCCAAGCACATGTTCATGCCCATCAACCAGATTCTTGCGCCTGCCTTTGTGCGATACGTGACAGGTCAGCTCGTCACGCAGTTCGGGGCTGACGCCGTATATACGGGCGGCCTCCACGTCACCACGACGCTGAACTACAAGCTGCAGCTGCTGGCCCAGAAGACGGTGACGGGCACCGTCAAGAGTCTCGCCTACCGCCGGGTCAGCCAGGGAGCCCTGGTTTCCATCGACCCGAGCTCGGGAGCCATCGTCGCGATGGTCGGTTCGGCCAACCCGAAGGCTAATGGCGGCCAGTACAACCTCGCGGTTTGGCCACCACGCAACCCGGGTTCGTCGATGAAGATCTACACCTACACGACCGCGATCGCGAGCCTCAAGTACAGCATGACGACGCCGATCGCGGACTCGGCATTCACCTATCGAGATCCCGTGTCAGGGGAGGCTTACACGCCTCGCAACTATGACGGCCACTATCACGGGACGCTTGAGCTGCAGGAGGCCATGGCCAACTCGCTCAACATCCCTGCAGTCAAGGTCGAGCTGGGCGTTGGGGTTGGGTCGGTGGTGAACATGGCGCGGGCCATGGGCGCCCCGCCCTGGCAGCTCCACTACGACAAGTACGGCAATCCGCTGTACACGAACAACGACCGGCTGAACACATTCGGGCCGTCCCTCACTCTTGGCGGCTACGGCGAGACGCCGCTGCAGATGGCGACCGGAGCTTCAGTCTTGGCCGCCAAGGGCATTCTCCACCCGCCGTTCGCGTATTCGCAGGTCATGAAGGACGGGAGTGTGCTGTTCGCCCGCAAGGCAGGTGCCGGCTCTAAGAAGGTCCTCGATCCCCGAGTGGCTTTCATCATGGGCCAGATCATGTCGGACGACTACAACCGCCGGCTGATCTTCGGGATGGGCTCGATCCTCACGCTGGCCGGCCACCGGGTGGCTGTGAAGACCGGGACCACCGACCAGTTCGCCGACGCGTGGACTATCGGTTTCACCCCGCACCTTGTGACTGCGGTGTGGGTCGGCAACCCCGACTGGCGGCAGAAGATGACGGAGGGCTCGGACAGCTTCTTCACAGCGGCTCCCGTCTGGCACAACTACATGACTGCCGCCCTTCCGTTCTTGAAACTTCACAACGAGTGGTACAAGGAGCCCGCAGGGCTCATCAACAGGACCTTCCGCGGCAGGCTCGCGTTCTACCTCCCCGGGACCCACTAACAGAGCGATGCAAGCGAGATTCAACAAGTTCGGCAAACAGCTTCCAGACACGGGTCACGGCTGCGGATGCGACCTGTGCGCGCGCTCCAATGCACCTCGCTATGAGCGGCGCCACGACTCGGCCCGCGCCGGCTTGTGGGGACCGATCCGGCGCGGGTTGGCGCAGATGGTGCGCACGATCATGGGAAGCAGACCGCAAGTAGCGTAGCTGGGGTCCGGCGGCGCTCGACGTTCGACCAATATTCGCAACAATTCGGAAATTCGACCGCAATTCAAGTAGCCCCAAGCCTTGGGGACGTTGAACAGATACATGGATCCAGTGGGCGTGGGGTTTACCGCCGACTATCCCGGCGACATTTTGAATGCGCTGGCGATCGGGCTGGCGGCGGATACTACCGAGAGCGGCAAGAAGGCTCTCGCGGTGGTGAAAGCTAGGTCGCCCGAGCTGCTGCGAATGAGCGAGCAGGCCGGTGAGGATTTGCTTGCGACCTCGGTCAGCTTTATCGAGGTACTCCTCATGTCGCTGCGATCGGACATCGAGCTACCCTGGCCGCTTTTCGAACAGCGAGCTCGCGACGAAGGCCGGCTTCGCGCTGCACAGGGAGTGGCGCTCGAGGCGTTGATCGATGTCGTATCCATTTACCGGCGCGCCACCATCGAGCTGATTGCAGCACCACTTGACGTGAGCCGGCGGCGTGACGAGATCATGGCCATCGCCCAACGGCGGCTCGAGGATGTCGTTGAGCGGATGACGTCTCGAATTGCACAGGGCTATCTCGACCATCTCGATGCCGAGCACCGCGCCAGAGAGAGTGAGCTGTACGGCCTGGCCGCAATCGTCACCGCGATGGTTCGTTCGATCGATACGGTAGAGAGCGCCGAGATTGCGCTCATCGAATCATTGACGGCGCTTCGGTTAAACGCAGGATCGGTCTGGCTGCGCGAACGCGCCTCCTACAAGTTGATCCACACAGTGGGGCTCGAAGCCGACCAGATTGATGACTTTCGCTCGCAAGTCGGGCCGCGGGCAAAAGCAACGGCATCCGCCAACGGACGGTCGGAGTCGCGGGTAGACCGCGTGGTCGGCGGCGAATGGACGGCGCTCCGCGCGCAGCTTCGTGTCAAAGGCAGGACCGTCGGAGTGATGACGGTGGGAACACAGATGCCGAGGGTGTTCGGGCCGACCGACTACCTCTTCATGGCGGCCGTCGCGGACCAGGTGGCGATAGTGCTCGACCGCGCGCGACAATTCTCAACCGAATCGCGCACCGACCATTTGACCGGCCTTGCCAACCGTCGAGAGTTCGAGCGCTTCATGGAACGTGAGGTGGCGCTCGCCGAACGACATGAGCGACGCCTGACGATGATGATGATCGACCTCGACAACCTGAAACGGATCAACGATCGGCAGGGCCACCGGGGTGGCGACGCTGCGCTACGTCTAGTGGGCCAGCAGCTGCAGCGAGTCGTGCGCGCATCGGACCTGTGCGCCCGCATCGGCGGTGACGAGTTTGCGGTGGCCATGCCGGAGACGGACATCGATCGCGGTCGCGACGTCGCCGCTCGTCTTCGAGCCGCCGTGCGCGAGATGAGCCTTGGCGCGAAGTCCGTGGAGGCGGTCGAGGTCAGTGTCGGCCTGTCGATGTGGCGGCGTGGACAAGACTGGCAGGCCGTCTATCAAAGCGCCGACATCGATCTGTACGAGGACAAGAAGCGCCGCAAGCTGGCCCGTCGAAGTGAACGAGTCAGCGAGCGGCCTCCCCTGAGGCTCTTTCCTCGCGCTGAAGGCGTCAGGCGCCGCGTCGCCGGCTCCTGAGGCTTCAGTAAGGACGCCGCCGGCGGCGCCCGGATCGACCGCTTTATTCGACCAGCGCCAACTCCCGAGCTTTCACAATCGCCTGCAGCTTCGAATGAACCCCCAGCTTGGCGCCAAGGCTGCGAATATGCGTCCTCACCGTGGTATAGCTGATCCCCAGCTTGCTCGCGATCTCGCGGCTGGAAACGCCCTCGGCCATCAATCGAAGCACCTCTTTCTCACGGGGAGTCAAGCTCTCCAGCTGCGCGTCCATCGACCTTCGCTTGTTGAGCAGCGCGGCAATCGTCCGCGGGGTGATGAGCGTGCCACCGCCCGCCACCGTGCGGATGGCGTCCACCACCTCTGACGCCGCCCTGGACTTATGGATGAACGCGCTGGCACCGGCTTCGAGAGCGGCAAACCTCGCAGCGTCGCTGTCTTCCCGCGTGAGGAAGATCAGCTTTGCGTCTGGGCGGATCTGTCGGATTCCAGCTCCGGCGTCGGCGCCGGTTCCGTCGGTCAGCCGAAAGTCGAGGAGGACGACGTCAGGGCTGAGCTCGGCCGCCAGAGCGATCGACTCTCCCACCGACCCGACTTTGCCCACCACGGTCATGTCTTCCTGATCGTTGAGCAGCGCGCTCAATCCTTCAGCCACCACCTGGTGGTCCTCGACTATCAAGACCCGGATTGCGTTTTGGCTCACCCGGGAGTCGGGATCCAGAATTCCACGGTAGTGCCCTGGCCGGGCTCGCTGGAGATCTTGCACCAGCCTCCTGCGAGAAGAGCGCGTTCGGTGAGCGAAAGCAGACCGAGGTGGCCCGGTAGGTGATCACGCTCACTCACCACAAAGCCACGGCCGTTGTCCGCGACGCTCCCGGCGATACCGCCGCCTTCCGACTTCACTGCCACGCGCACTTGAGTTGCGCCTGAGTGCTTCTCGACGTTGGTGATGGCTTCGCTGACCTGTCGGAAGACGAGCGATTTGATCTCGTACGCGACCTCATCGGGAAGCTCGAGATCCACGTCTGCATGAATCCCCGTCAGCTGACGCAGCATCAAAACACGATCGCGAATCGTTTCCTCGAAACCACCTGGGAGCTCAAGCGCCGGCGGGCGTACCTCGAAGAGCAGCTTCCGCAAGGCGTCCTCGGCCTGCTGGAGCAGGGCCACGGCATCATTGATGGGATCGAGCTGTTTGGGGCTGACTCGCTTTAGATGCAGCTCGGCTGCGGTCAGCTTCTGGAGGGCATCGTCATGGAGCTCGCTTGCGAACCGGCGCCTGATCTTGTCCGCGGCCGTTGAGGCGTTCTTCAGCAGGAGCTGACGCGCCGAATCCACCTTTTGCAGTCGCTCCACAGTCTTTTTGAGATCCGCCTCTGCCTGTCGAAGCTGCCACACGAGGCCCGCCGCCAGGCCGGCTTTGTGAAGGACCCAGGTGTCCTCGCGAGAAAAGCCCTCTGGATTGCGCGAGTCGTATGCCGCCACCAGCCCGAGGCGGTGATCGCCCGCGCGCCAAGGCACGCTGATGGCCGTATCGACCCCGAGTGCGTCGAGGACGAACATGGCCTCGGTGTCGGCGTCGGCGCGGGCTGCCCTGTAGATGATGTCTTTGTAGACGACCCGGCTTGCGATGTCGTCGATTTCCGGATCGCATCGTCCGGCCTTGAGGCGCCCGACGAAGGCGTCGTCGATACCATGCGCGCCGGGTATTGCCGTGATCGTCTTGTTGTCGTTCACCTGCCAGAACAAAACCTTGTCGGCACCGACCAGCTCTGCGACCGTGCCGGTCAAGCGGCGATAGAAGTCGGTGAGATTCTTACCCAACCGAGCGTGCACGGACACAGCCAGCAGGGCTTCGACCGCCAGCTCATGAGCCCTCTCCAGCCGCTCGGTGCTGCGGGCGCGCTCCTCGCTGACCAGGCGCTGCTCTTCGCTGCGGTCGAGCGCCGCCCGGAGGTTGACCAGCGCGTCGACCATTTCCTGGCGGCGCTCGTGCAAGCGCGCGATCTCGATCGCTGCCGCCAGCTGATTGGCGAACAAAGAGAAGCTCCTACGTTGGAAGGCGGTGACACCTGTTTTGCTGACCATGCCGATCACTCCGATCGTCCGGCCGCCCGCCTGCAGGGTCTGGCTGAAAAAGGTGTCCTGGCCGGGATCGCCATGCGAGGCGCCCCCTGCGCGCCTATCCATCGTGGCAGTCCGGGGGATGGTCGTTCTCACGATATTGTCGATCTGGACTTCCGTCAGGGCGTCGCTGGGCAGGGCCGCGCGCGTGTATACCTGCTTCCGATCGCCGCTGTCGTCGACCATCGCGATGAAGGCAACCGACGACTTGGTCAGGTCAAGGGCAAGCTCGAGGGCCCGCTCCGCCACCTCGTCCAGGTCGCGAAACCGTGCGAGGTCGACCGAAACGAACTGGAAGGTCTCGAACTGCTCCCAGAAGTCGGCTTCCAACCGGTTGACGGTTTCCACCTAGCAGTCCCCCCCGGCGATTGTACCGAACGTTTGTAGGTGTGCAACAGAACCCCCGGTCTGCCCGAAGTCACCCCACCGGTACTCCCCTGGGCGGAAGCGTTTTGACTACGAAGGGGAGCGCGCCCGCTGGCTGCTTCAGCGGGGCTCCCAGGTCCACTCGGCCGGAAAAGGGAGCCCAGGATGAGCCAGGAATACATCGAGCTGCGCGGCACCAGCGTTGTGGAGCTCCGGCGGGTGGAGCGCATTCTTTCGGAGCTGACCAGGCCGAGCCTGGACGAGGAATCGATAGCCCCGACGACGCTGGCGGCGATGATCCAGGTGGGCATCGTGGTGAGCGGCCGCGCCTCCCGCAGGGACCTCATCGAGCGCCTTTGGAGCCGTAAGCGGTCGCTTCTCCGTCGGGTCGGCTCAGTCGGCGACTGGGGCCCGATGCTGCCCGTCGCGTGATCTCCCGATACTTCGGCGTACAAGCCGGTCGGGGGGCGTTCTCTAGACGAATGAATGCAAGGAACGCGCTACTCAGGACAAACGACATGGTGAGCATGCGGCCGTTTGTGGTCTTCGCGATAAAGGTGATGGGCCCCGGTCCGCGGCGCGTCAAGATGGTCAGGCTTGCTCACGCGATGACCGACGGCAGGTCAGGATCGCGACATTCGCTCGCGACCCTTCATGTCGCAGGCCCGCGTCTCCCATCGCAAGTCGCGCCCAGCCAGCGCGCCGCCTAGCTCCAGGCATCTCGCTCTCGTGCACCGTGGATCGACGGGTCGCACCATCTCCCAGCTGAGCCGGCGCAGGCTCCTGGCCCCGCCCGCGAGGCTCGCCCTGGTAAATCGACGACGGGGACGGGTACTTCACTTGTGGGAGGCGTTTCTCCTACATATGGATGACTTCGACAGGCTCATAGAATTTCAGCTCCGGCGCAGGCTGGATCCATTGGTGGCGGCACCCGTCCCCGTCCGCCGCGGGCGTGGCGGGTCTGGCCGTCTGACCAAGGGCGAGCGCGGCAGGCACTACGCCAAGACGATCGCCGGCGCTCTGGTGCTGCTCGAGCATTCCTGAACTTCCCTTCCTTCCTCTTACGAGGCCGGGCTTGCAAGGGCCTGGCCTCAAACTTTTCAGGCGGTTGAGGAACTGCAATACGGGTGCCGCCTAGACTGAGGAACGAAGCAGCGTTATCGGCGTTATCGGCGTTTTCGGAGATTTGATCTATGGCTGCCAAGCGTGTCGTGATCGTCGGCGGCGGGGGAACCGGTGACTATGCGGCTTTTGCGCTGCGCAAGCAGGGCTTCGACGGCGAGATCCACATCATCAGCGCCGATCACAACCGGGCGTATGACCGGCCGTATCTGTCCAAGGAGTTCTTGCGGGGCGAGGTCGAGCTCCCCAAGGTGTTCCTGCACGATGAGGGCGACTACTCGAAGGAGCACATCGAGCTCCAGCTCAATCAGCGGGTGGTGGGTGGCTCAATGCCGCGCCGAACGCTGGCGCTCGAAGACGGCGGGAAGGTCGACTTCGACATCCTGGTGCTGGGCCTTGGCGGGACGCCGCGATGGTTGCCCGGCGTGCCGCGTGCGGACAACGTGCTAACCCTCCGGTCACTTCGTGACAGCGAGGCACTGCGCAAAGCGATCAAGGAAAGCTCTCGCGTCCTGCTGATCGGGGCGGGCTTCATCGGGGCAGAGGTCGCAGCCTCGGCTCGCCAGCTCGGCAAGGAGGTGCTCATGGTGGAGGCGGCGCCGGTGCCCCTGTCGCGGGCCCTCGGCGAGGAGGTCGGCAAGATTTACGCGTCGATCCACCGTGACAAGGGCGTGGACGTGCGCACTGGAACCAAAGTGGAAAAGTGGCACAAAACGGCCAAGCGCGTGGCCGGGGTGACGCTTTCCGACGGGCGCCGCGAGGAGATCGACATGGTGTTGCTGGCAGTAGGCATCGAGCCCAACCTCGACCTCCCCAAGGCACTGGGGCTGCCGCTCGAAGGCGGCGGGGTCAGCGTGGACGAAAGTCTTAAAGCAGGGGACGGTGTGTACTGCGGCGGCGATATTGCCTTCCACCCGCACCCGGTCCTGGGCCGCGGCATTCGCGTGGAGCACTGGGAGGTGGCAAAGAACCACGGTCGGGCGATCGGCGCCGCAATCGCAGGCACGCACGCGCCGTACACAAGGCTTCCATATTTCTGGTCGGACCAGTACGACGTGAGCCTCGAGTACAGGGGCCACGCGTCTGGTGACAGTCATGCTGTCTGGCGCGGCGACAGGAAGGGGCTTGCTTTCTCGGTGTTCTACTTCACAGACGGCCTGGTAGATGCTGTGCTTTCAATTAACGACAAGAAGACCAACGAGCTGGGCGGCAAGCTCATCGAGAGCCGCAAGCCTGTCGACCAGGCAGCACTTGCCAACGTTGGTGTCGACCTCGCGGATCTGCTATCCGGCTCCGTGACCTGATCGCGCCCTGCGCCAGGTTTCCGTGGTGGGTGCGACTGGAGCCGGTCTGACTTACTCGGAGATGAGCCAGGGAAGGGCTTCGGCCATGGGTCGCAACAGGGTCGCCCTCTGCTCCTTGGTCACCAGGTTGCCGGCGACAAGGCCCAGCGCAGCGCCGAATGCCGCCCTCTCGGCTTTGTGGCCGACGTCGCCGTGCTCCGCTTTCCACGACACCAGCGCCTCGCCAGACTCCGTCAAGCCGAACAGTGAGCTCCTGACCAGATCCCATGCGGGCCCTCGGTCCGCCTGCTCGATGGCGTGGGTGCCTGCCTTCTCGGCATCGTGGAAAGCCTGGTGCCCTTTGATGGCGACATGCTCGTCCCAGCCTCGCGCCACTCTCTCGACACCCGCGGGCGACAGCACCCGGATGTCATCCATCAGGCGTGCGAGCGTGTGCTCGTGCTCCGGAAATCCGTAACCCTCCGCGTCGAGGCTCATGTTGCCCCTAGCGTAACCCGAGCCCGAGGGCGGAGTACCGCCGCGAGCTCACTTGCGGACACGCCGCGCGACCAACAGGCTCGATGGAGGCCTTCGAGCCACACGCCGCCACAGTGCGCTGACCGGACCCCCGGTCCGGAGCTCGAGCAGAGCAAAACCTGCTGCGGCGACGGCCGACCTCATCTCCGCGGTGCCGGCCGGATGGTAGTCGGAGGCGAGCTCGGGATGGCCCGCGGCTTTGTAGTAGGCGGCGGACCGGGCTGAGGCGCGATCGCGCGAGCCATCGTCGGTGTAGACAGGGCTGTCGACGACGAGCAGCAGTCCGCCGTGTCTGAGGACCCGCGCGGCTTCGCTCACCGCTTCGGCGAACGCCACATAGTGGATGGACGCGCTGAAGAAGGCAGCATCGATCGTCGAATCGCGCAACGGCAGCCTGCGCATATCAGCGCGCACTGTGAGCGCGTTCGGTGTCGGAGTTGTCGGCAGGATGTCGAAGGCGATCACGCCAAAACCCGCGAACAGTGCGGGCGCCCAACCGGTGCCGGATCCAATGTCCGCCACCACCCGCCCAGCTGGACTCGGCCATTCTCGCGCCACGATCGTCGCCGCCCGAGAGGCCGAACGCAGCCGGCCCCAAACCTCTGGCCGCCCTTCAACCGGTGCCATGCCGGTTGGGTCGACCCAACCCTCGCTCAACCGAAGCGCGCGATACCCCTCCGCGAATGCGTCTGCCGATGGTCTCGACGCATCGTCCAGCAGGTCGAGGCCGCCGCCTGACATCTCAACGACCCGTCCGCAGCGGGCGCAGCGCGAGAGGCCCAGCTGCAGCGTTGTGCCGCACGCGGGGCAAGCCAACAGGCCGTAAAGAGTCGCGAGATCAAGCGCCAACGATCACAAGCGTGTCGACCGGGTGGATCTCGCGCCACCCGTGGTTGGTGTCCAGCACCCATGGCCCATCGATCGCGACCCGCTGGCCGGCGGTCGGAACCGTGAGCCTGGTGGGCGGGCATTTGTCCGCCGCCGAATTGTCGGCCGGCGGAGGGTTCGTAGGGCAGTCGGGAACGATCTCGGCCAGCATCGTTGGTTTGCCCTGGAAATGATTCTCCGCGTTCATCAACTCCGAGTACGGCGGGTCCAGCACGATCCAGACGTGGTAGTCCCCATCGTCCTCAGGGACCACCGAGACCACGAGCCCTACCGCGTGCCGGCACGGGTCCAGGATCTGCAGTCGGTCCGGTTGATAGATGCCCGCGAGCGGAGGGCCCGCGCCGCAGGCCGACGTAGGACTCGGTTGAGTCGCGGTAGGTGCAGCCGTCTGCGAACAGGCGGCAAGCAGTGCCAACGCGATCGACATCAGCGGGCGCCGGCTCAGCGTAGGAACGCGGGCACCCACTTGAATCGTGCCAGCGCCATCGAGCCGGCTCCCGAAACAATGATCTGCGCGTTGACCAGCACCGCCAGGTAATAGAGCCAGCGGAAACCGGGGTCCTTGACCTCAAAGGCAATCACCAATGCCAGGTTCGCTGCCAGGAGCAGGCCCGCAATGCCGGCCCATCGCGTCGCGAGCCCGAGGATGAGCAGGATGGCGACGACGGTTTCGGCGACCGTCTGCGCGACCGAGAACACAAACCAGTTCGGCGCCACCACGCCCGCCAGGAATTCCTTCAGGCCGGGGATTGGGTTGTCAGCCGCCGCGGACTGGATTAGCCCGCGTGTCCAGTCGACGCTCTGCCATTTCGTGCTCGCGAAGTAGAGCCAGAAGAGACCCACGAAGATTCGGAAGGCGCTCGCCCAAGTCTCACTCATGCGAGTTCGTCACCACCACCAGGAATTTGTGCATCGGCTCGACGGCAAGGCCCACCGGGGCGATGCCCTGCGCCCAGGCCTGGGTGGAGCTGCCGTCGATGACCAGGACTTGATTGTCACCGTGGGCCGGCACGAACACCCGTGATCCGTACATCGCCACCTGATCGGGATCGCGCGGCTTCGCGAGCGTCGTGAACTGCAAGGTCCCGGTGTTCAGATCGAACACCCCGCCAGGATCGGAGTCTTCGCGCGGACCTTCCGCTGCGACCAGGAGGTGGCCGGCGCCGCCGGCTGAAAGCCAGAAAGGAAATACCGGCAGGGGCAGGCCGACGCGGCGCCCGTCAGACCTCACCAGCTCGGCGCGCTCATAATCCGCCGTCCAGATTTGGCCTCCGACCGCCGCAATGCCGAAGCCGGGGCCTCCGGTCAGGTGGGTGCCATCGAGGTACTCGACCTCGCCGCTGGTGCCCGCGACTATCAAGCGGCCGGCGGCGTCGACACTCATCGCCGCGGGCCGAGGAGTTATCGGAATGCTGCGCACCTTGACTCCGGTGGCGGGGTTCAGCTCAACCACTGCGCCTCCGTCATAGAGGCTGACAAAGAGGCCGCCGCCTTGAACCAGGAGGCCGAATGGCGCACCCCCGAGGTGTTGCTTCCAGGCGACCTTGAGGTCGGGCAGCGTTACGCCATAGACGTCGCCTGGCGAACTGTCTGCAACGTAGGCGAACGCGCCGTCTGGCGATACCGTCACGGCCACCGGGTCTGTGCCGACGGAAGCCGAGCCTTGCTTCGATCCGTCCGTGAGCGACAGCAGAACCAAGCCCGTGGCCGGATAAAGCTGACTCGATGCAGCCGGAGCGGGAGCCGGTGCGCCGCAGCTCGCGAGCGCGACGACAAACGTCAGAGCGAGCGTTATCTGAGGACGCGTAGCAGCGGGTCCGTGGCGAGCTGGAAAGCTCTAGCGGCCGGTCGCATGTGGAGCTGGTTGAGCTTGTGCTGGATCGCGCCTTTCATGATCGCGGTCCGCAGCTTGTGCTCCGAAAAGTCGGTGTTGAAAAGGAGCCGGTTGTGGCGGACCTTGTGCCATTCGCCATGCTGCCGGCGCTCACGCACGCGTTCGTAGAAGCCGGTCCCTGGCAGCGGGTAGGCGATGGTGTAGCTCACATAGTCGAGGGGAAGGCTGCTCGAGAAGTTGATGCTCTTGATCAGCGATTCGGTGGTCTCACCGAGATAGCCGACCATGAAGAAGCCGGCAGCCTTGATGCCTGCAGAGACGCATGCCTCGACCGCTTTTCTGGCCTGGTCAGGAGTGATGCCCTTCTTCATCTGTTTGAGGACGCCCTCGTCGCCTGATTCGATTCCGAAGAAGATCCGCTTGCAGCCGGCTCGGTGCATCTGCTCGAACAGCGCCTGGTCCACATGAGTGACGCGGCTCAAGCATTCCCAGGTCAGGGGCAGGTGTGCCGCTTCGATCGCCTGGGCCAGCTCGAACGTGCGCTTGTAGTTGAGGGTGAACAGGTCATCCGACATCCAGATGTGGTCGTATCCGAGCTCGGCGATCTCGCGCATCTCTGCGACCACCGATTCGACAGGTCGTGCGCTGAAGAGGTCGCCGAACACGGACTTATGGCAGAAGTCGCAGCGGAAGGGACATCCGCGCGTCGACATCAGCGGCGTGGTCGCGTCTTTCCAATGCTTGCGCCAGTACGCGATGTACTGGGCGTTCGGGATGTCCTGGCGATATGGAAGCGGCAAATCGGTCATGTCCTTGCTGCGGGGGCGCGGGGCCGTTCTGACGATTTCGCCATCACGCTTGAAGACGAGCCCGGCGACCTCGTCAAAGCTGTGATCGTTGAGGTGCTGCATGATCTGGACGATCGTCTCCTCGCCCTCGCCGACGGCCACGAGGTCGAACTGGTTGACAAAGGTGTCGGGCTCGCCAGATGGGTAAGGGCCTCCAACGACTGTCAATGCCTTGCTGCGCACCTGTGCCGCCAGCGAGAGCGCCTCGTCCTGCATCGTGATCATGCAGTAGATGCCGATCACCGCCGGCTGAAGCTGATCGATCTGTTCGAGCACCTCGTGGCGCTCGAGGAATGTGTGGTCGATGTGGCGGACGCTGTAGCCGGCGCGCCTGAGTGCGGCGCTCAGGTACATGAGGCCAAGCGATGGCATGATCCAGTGCCGCCCGCGACCCGGCACCCGTTGTGGGTAGACCAGCACGACGTCGACCTTCTCGCCTTGCCTCACCTTGCGGCCCTCACGCTGATGGAGTAGCTCGTCCCCTCGAAACGCCCATGAAAGATGTAGTCGAGGCCTGCCCAGTTGAAGTCGGGCTGCGTGAGCTCGCGGCCGGCTTCCAGCTGCGCACCGGAAAGAAGCGGCACCGACCATTCGATGCCCAGGTGGCCCGACCGCAGGCGCGCATACTCGCCCGTTGCCGGGACCCAGATGCCGAAGGCCGAACCGGTAAGGGTGCGGCCGGGTTCCGCTAAATCGTCGAACGCCGCCGACTGTTCATTGAGGATCCCGACCTCGCTGTAGCCCGGAGCCAGGTTGACGGCGTCCACGACGACCGCGACACCAGTCGTGTCAACCGTATACGTCACCTCGAGGCTGCCCCGAGACGCGATCGGCACGAACGCGTAGCGATGGGCTGCATCGCCACCGATCTCGTCAAGCGTGAAAGTTCGCTTCCAGACGGTGGTCGCCGGGGTCGAAAGATCAAGCGTCGTGGCCGTGCGCGAGTACACCCAGCCGTCGGGGTAGTGGGCGATCGGAACACCGAACCCCATGCCTTCGCCGGCCGCGTCATCGCCCCCCACGCGCAGGTAAAGTCCCTTGGCCAGGGGCGCCGTCTTGCCCTCGCCGGGCATCGGCGAGACAGCGGCGGTCAACCCGGGATAGATCGACTGCATGAGCAATCCGTCGCCGAAGCGATAAGCGAAAACCGCCTTACCCGATGGCACCTGATAGCTCTCCTGGTCGCCCAGGGAGTGAAACGAGGCGTTCGAAGTACCGGCTGCGAGCTCGGGAAAGATGGTGGCGGCGGGGTAGTAGCCGATGTCTTCGACCACCAGCTCAGTAACCCCATGGGTACGCATCCAGCCGGCGGCGGCCACCGGGTCGGATGGAAGGTTTTGCGACCCGGCGAGCTGTGAAAGCGGCTTGCCGCTGTAAAAGGCGGCCACCGGCGAGTCGGTGATCAGCATGCCGGGAATGCCGGCGGCAGCTTTACCGGCGGCGACCAGACCCGCATTGTCGGCCGCAAAGCCCGCAAACACGGGCAGGAAGGCGATCGCCAGGAGAGCCCCGGCAGCCACGGCGCCGAGGCGAATGACCGTTGCATGCCGGTCGAGCGCGGCCGCGGCCAGCAGGGCGAGCGAGGGAAGGGCGGGGTAAAGGTAGCGGTGGCTGCCGGTATACGCGCCGACAGTCACGAGTCCGACCACTGCGACCAGGTACGCGAGAGCAGGCACGTGCATAAAGGCTAGGGAGGCGCGGTCTTCAGCAGCGCGCCTCTTGATCAGCGTGGCAAGTCCGACCGCGCCGAGCGCGAAAAGGGGAAGGGCGGCCAGCCCAAAGGTGCTCGCCAGCATGGTCACCCGCCCCAGCGCATCCCCCGCGATACTTCCGCGCGCGGTCGCAGAAAGCACCTCTACCGATCCCCGGGCCAGGGAATGGCTCGCGGGCGAGAAACCGAGCTGCATCAGGACCAGCAAAACGATCGCCGGCACGGCCCAGGCGAATGCCGCCTGGCGACGCGGCGCGCGGCGATTGAACCGCCAGTTCCGATTCGCGAGAGGAAATCGCTTGAGCACTTCCTGGACGAGCGCAAAGGCGACTGCGGCACCGACCCAGATCCACGATTTGGTGGCGGTCACGCAGGCGAGTGCGGCCAGGGTGGCCGCCAGTTTCATCCGGCCACGGATCGCCGCCAGGCCGCCGGCCGTGAGCAGCGCCGTCATCAGTGGCTCCACCACCGCCGAGCCAGACGTGAACAGGAAGACTGGATTCAGTGCCAGCAGCACCACTGCCAGCCGCCCCTGACGGCCGTTGGACGCCATGGCGTACACGGCGGCCAGGGTGGCCAACCCCAACCCGGCGCCGAGCATCTTCAGAGTGCCCAGCGACCAGAGGCCGAAGAGCTTGAGCAGCGCAGCCGCCAGCACGTGATAGCCCGGGAGCCAGGTGTCCTGCATACCGAAGATCGGGTCCTTCAGCTGGCCAGTCGAGGCCAGGTTTGCCGCCATGAGCCAGTGGCCGTACCCGTCTTCAAATGGCTCGGGCATCCGCGCGGCGACCAGCAGCAGCAACCCGCAGAGCGCCATCAAAGCGAGCGCCGGGCCGGCCACGCGGACTTGGGCCAGAACGCGGCCGCCGATGCCGCGGAACCCCACCACCTCGAGGCAGTCGAAGGCAGTGAATGCGGCGACCGTGAGGAATCCAACTGCAAACAGGCTGGAGTAGATCGCCACCAG
>DATCPU010000314.1:0-2374 GCA_036569925.1 Candidatus Dormiibacterota bacterium | reverse complement strand
CTGCGGTCCGTAGGACCTAGCCCCCGCGAGCGCCGCCGCGTCGGCATGCGCCTGGAGGTTGCGGCGGTCCGACATGGCGAGCCCGACGTCGAAGACCATCGTGCCCAGGATCACGAATGCGACGAGCATCGCGCCGACGATCACTATCGCCTGGCCGCTCTGGCCCTTGCGTGCGGTTCTACCAGGTCTCATCAGTACTCCCCGAGCATCGTCGTCGACGACGCAATCCTGAGAAAGTTCGGTGCGGCCTGGCCCAGGAACGGCACCAGCGTGTTGTAGCGGTAGATCACCGTCACGACGACCTCGAAACAGCCCTTGTACTTCGGGCTCTGGTACTCAGCAGCGCGCGAGCCCAGGTCACCAGCGATCGGGTCTCGACCGAGGCTCGCCTTCGCCGTTACGCAGTCGGCATAGTTGCCGGCGGCGCCCGCTTCCGGCGGGTAAATGCAGACCGAGGCGTGACCGGCCGCGGGATTGGGGCACGCGGACGGTGACGCCGTGGTCAGCGTCGTACCCTGGCTGAATCCGCCGAGGACGGCGTTGACGGTCTGGAAGATTCTGGCGTCGGTCAGGCAGCCCGAGCCATTGGCCGATGGCGTCTGCGTCATGCCCGAGCACGTGCCGAGGGCCGCACCAAAAGCGTTATCGCTCGGGTCGGCATTGGGTATCGCTTGCCGAGCTCCCTGCCGCGCCGCCTCAGCCACTGTCGTGGTCGCCCAATCGACACGAAACAGGTCGATCGTGATGGCGAGCATGAAGAACAGGAACGGAAAGATGAGGGCAAACTCCACGAGCGCCTGGCCGCGCTTGCTTTTGAAGAGCACGATCAGTACTCCGACCGCTCATAGGACGAGACCGTGATTGGAAACGAGGTGCCGGTCATCGGCCATAACAGCGGTGTGATGACGTTCAAGCGGTAGGTGACGCTCACCGTGATGGAGTCCGAGCCGGGGTCGAGGGGACCCGCGCCATCGCTCGTGGCGTTCGTGATCACGGCCCCCGCAAGGCAGTGGAAGGTGACGCTGATGGTGCCGCCGCTGATAACCGAGCCGGCAGCAGTGCCGTTGCTGGAACTTTCAAGCGAGGCTAGGTTGACGATCGATGCGATCGAACCGCCGCTTGATCCGATTGAGGTCGTCACCGTGACCGCGGATGGGCCGCCCGCTCCCGCGCAGACTGCGTCGCCCGTCGCATGCTGCGCCGGCGACACCGCGATGCGGAGCGCCTGGCGCGCCGAGTTGGTGACCGCCTCTCGGTAATAGAAGGCTCGGCCAATGTCGGTGACTCCCAGGGCGAGCAGAAGCAGCACTGGCAGCGAGATCGCGACTTCCACCAGAGATTGACCGCTCAGGTGCTTCCTGCGAGCGGCGGTCATCAGCATCCCTTGAAGCCGATCTCGTATTGCATTAGTTCCCCCAGAGCCGGGTTCTTTGTGCGGCTCTGGTGGTCTTAACGCCGGGGGGCGATATTTCCCGCGTTCAGTCAATGTGCGCCACCACCGGTTTTGGGGTTTGCGCGCCCTGGACCACGATCACCGCCGCGAGCACGAGGATGGCACCGAGGACCTGGATTGGCGACATTCGATCTCCGAGCAGCACTACGGCCAGCCCGACCGTCACCACCGGCTCCCACGTGCTCAGGAGGGCGGCTCGGGCGGCGCCCACTCTGGGCAGGCCGGCGAGAAACAACGAGATGGCCAGCATCGTGGGCACCACCGCCAGCCCGACCGCGACCGCCCACCCGGCAGCGGTGGGAGGCAGAGCAAGCTGGTTGCCGAATGCGGCGAGCAGTGCAAACGCGAGGCCGGCCCCGGTGATGATCACCGCGCTCGCGGGCAGCGCCGGCACTGAGCCCATCACCCGCTCACCGACCAGGATGTACGCGGTGTAGATCAGAGGAGAAGCCACCGCCAGCGCAAGCGCCCACGAGAGCTCGAAGCGAGCGCCGCCTCCGACCAGCAGCACAAGCCCAACAAAGCTCGCGATCAGGGCCAGCACGTGCCAGGCCGAGACCCGCCGCCGCAGAAACAGCCAACCGGCCGCCACGACCAGGCTTGGATAGATGTAAGCGATGAGCACCACGAGCGAGGCCGGCAGAGTTCGCAGGGCCAGGAAGTAAGCAAATGACTGTGCGCAGTAACCGATGAAGCCCATCGCAAAAAGGATCAGCAAGCGGCTGTACCCAAGGCGAAGCGGGTTCTGCCCGAGCAGGAATGCAACCCCCACCATGCCCACGGCCGCCAGCCCGAACCTGAACGCAAGAGCCTGCTCGGCCCCGAGCCCTGCCGCGTATGCGTACTTGGCAAGAATCGACAGCGTGCCGAAGCATGTCGCCGACGCAAGCACGATCACCGTCCCGGTCCGCTGACTGCCGG
>DATCPU010000313.1:0-5094 GCA_036569925.1 Candidatus Dormiibacterota bacterium | reverse complement strand
GGGCGCGAGGATCTGGCCGAGCCGCTGGTCGCCCACTCCCAGCGCGAACGGATCCTCGTCGCAATGGCCGACAGCTGCGCGACGAAGGGCTACAGCGCAACCACGATCGCCGACATCTGCGAGCCGGCCGGCGTCTCCCGGGCCACCTTCTATGAGCTGTTCAAGGACAAGGAGGACTGTTTCCACGCCGCGATGGAGGTATCGCTGGCCGACGCGATGGGCCGCATCCTCTCGGTCTACTCGCCCGACAAGCCCTGGGCGACGATGGTTCGCGACGCTGCCGCCGAGTTCCTCGATCTGCTCGCCAGCCGCCCCGCTTTCGCCCGCATGGCCCTGGTCGAGGCACCGGCCTCTGGTGATCGGGCCTTCGAGCTCTACGCCTCGGGCAAGAAAGTGCTCCAGTCGCTGCTCGATCGCGGCCGCGACGATCCGGTCGAGGAGGAAGCGATCCCGTCCAGCGCCGGGCGGGCGGCGCTCTCCGGCGCCGAGTCGCTGATCGTCGGCCAGATCCTCGCCGGCAATGCCGAGCGGCTGTGCGAGCTGCTGCCGGACATCGTCTACATCACGACCGTGCCCTACCTCGGCCAGGAGGAGGCACTGCGCCAATCGCGCCAGGCCGAGAAGCTCCTGAGCCCACCCGGAGGCTGACCGGAGTGGAGCGGGCAGGGGTGGGAGACCGGTGGCGCCCTCCGCGCGGACGCCACCGGCTGCCTCCAGAGGTGGTTGCGCGCTCGCAGCGTGAGCGCCTGCTCGAGGCAGCGGTCCGCGTCGTCGCCGACAAGGGCTACGGCGCGATGACGGTCGGCGACCTGACCAAAGAGGCGGGGGTCTCGCGCACCACCTTCTACGAGCTCTACGAGGACAAGGAGGCCTGCTTCCTCGCCGCCTACGACAACGCGGTCGAGGTTTTGGTGCGGCGGGTGATGTCCGCCTACGAATCGAAGCAGGGCTGGCCGGACCAGGCGGCGGCGGGGCTTGTCGCCATGCTCGACGTGCTCGCCGAGGAGCCGGCGCTGGCGCGGCTCTCGCTGGTCGACATCGGCAACGCCGGGCCGGCGGCACAGCGCCGCTACCGGGCGGCGATACAGCGACTCACGCCGCTCTTCGAGGAGGGGCGGGACTTCGCCCCCGGAGGCCGCAACCTGCCCGCCAATACCTCGCGGATGGCGATCGGCGGGGTCACCGGCCTGATCTCAGATGAGCTCGTCGCCGGCCGGGCGAAACAGCTTCCGGGTTTGCTTTCGGACGTGCTTTTTGCCACGCTGGTTGCGTATATCGGCCCGGATGCGGCAGCAAGGGAGGTCGAGAGGCTGACTCGATAAACGCCTACGTACACGTTGCCGCTATGATCCACATACCCGATAGTTCAACCCTGACGGGCGGGCCGATGGCAGGCAGCGAAACGCGACGTCGACAGATCCTCGAAGCGATGGTGCAGGTTGTCGGCCGCGAGGGATACAAGGCGACCTCGGTTGCCGACGTGATCGAGGAGGCAGACGTCTCCCGCACGACCTTCTACAAGCACTTCGATGACAAGCACGAGTGCTTCCTGGCCGCCTATGACCTCGTGGTCGAGCGGGTTTTTGGCGAAGTGATCGCCAAGTGCGACCCCGAGCAGCCCTGGCTGGACCGGATGCGGATCGGGCTGGCAACGGTGGTCGAGCTGTTCGCCCTCGATCCGGAGCTGGCGAGGACGGCAATCGTCGAGGTCGCCGCGGCAGGCTCCGATGCCCGCCAGCGACATTGGGACGCGATCACCAGGTTCACCGGATACCTCGCCGAAGGCGAGCAGTTGACCGGCGACCGCGAGCTGCCCGGCAACATCGGGTTGATGGCCGCCGGCGCCGTCTCGGGCCTGATCTTCGACGAGCTGCTGGCCGGAAGGGCGGAGCGGCTGCCAGACCTGCTGCCGGACCTGCTCTTCGCGATGCTGGTCCCCTACATCGGCCCCGGTGCCGCGACCGCAGAGATGCGGCGAGCAGCGGCCGGCTGAGGCCCCGCGCCTCGCCGAACCGCCCGCCTCCCCGGGTCTCTAAAAAGCGCCGATCTCGCGACGCAGCTTGGCGCGCACGCGATGCAGGCGGACCTTGACCGTGCCAAGGGGGATGCCGAGGCGATGGGCAATGGCCTCCTGGGTCATATCCTCGTCGTAGCGAAGTCGCACCAGCTGGCGGTCGCGCTTGTTGAGGCGTTCGAGCGCCGCATGCAGATCGGCCCGTTCAACCGTGGCCAGGACGCGCTCATCGTCGCTTCCCTGCCAGGCTTCGAGCGTATCCGTGGGCGCCGGCCGTTTGCGGGCGAACTCGCGCAGCGCCTCGTTGCGGACGATCGTCGCCAGCCACGATTTGCGCGCCTCGCTTTTACGCAGCGTCGTCCGTTTCCGCCAAGCTCGCACCATCGAGTCCTGGGCGATGTCCTCCGCCTCTGTGCGGCTCTTGGCATAGCGGAAGGCGAAGCGGAGGCAGGTCCGGTGGACCTCGTCCCAGTCCCAAGACTCGCTCGGATCTACCCCCCTGCTAACCCAATGATCGAGACGGCGGACCTCCACGATCGGATCAGACTAGCAGATTTGATCAATGAAACGATGTCGAACATTCATTGGTCATGGGAGCGTGAATGCAGCAGCATCAGCAGTCCAACCGGGAGGCCAGTGGGCGGAGCGAGCCTACGAGGCGATCGCGCCGGTATACGACGATTTTACCGCCCACCACGACTACGAGCTGTGGCTGGGCCATCTCCTTCCCAAGCTCAGTGGCCACGGGTTGAGCGGGCGGCGCCTGCTCGACGTCGGTTGCGGGACGGGGAAGAGCTTTCTGCCGATGCTCGAGCGGGGATGGGAGGTCACCGCTTGCGACATCTCGCCCTCGATGCTGGAGCTAGCCCGGGCTAAGGCCGGTGGCGCAGCACAGCTCGTTGTGGCGGACATGCGGGAGCTGCCGAAGTTCGGCGAGTTCGATCTCGTCTGGGCGCTGGACGACGCGATCAACTATCTGCTCAGCGCGGAGGAACTGGGAGAAGCGCTGAGCGGGATGCGAGCCAACCTGGCCCCCGGTGGGCTGCTGATGTTCGATGTCAACACCCTGCAGGCTTATCGCACCTTCTTTGCCGAAGAGCAGCGGGTCGAGCGAGGTGGGCGACAGCTGGTCTGGCGCGGCCAGGGCTCGGCCGCCACGCCCCCGGGGTCGATCAGCGAAGCACGTTTCGAAATCGAGGCCGGCGATGGGGGGTCAGGCATCGAGACCCATGTGCACCGCCAGCGCCACTTCCCTGAAGCGGAGGTGCGTGAACAGCTGGCGGGGGCAAGCCTGGAGTGTCTCGATGTCTACGGTCACGGCTTCGACGCTGTTCCAAAGCAGCCGGTCGAGGAACTGGTCCACTCCAAGGCCGTCTATATAGCCCGCCGTGCATAGGCCTCTGGGCGCAATTTGTCAGCTATTGGTGCTAACCAACACCTAACCCTTTACTCGCCTCACCGGCCGCCGTTACTGACACACTATGTGCGGCGGGGCAGGGTCAAGAAATTAACCGAGTGCTCTATTGGTGTTTTTTTGACCTTTAGGTTTAGTGTGAGGATTTTTATAGGTACGCATGAATATGGGGTTTTGGGCGCCGTGACTAGCTACTTATATTCTGTAGACTCATAACGAAATAGCTGGCAGGCTCGGCGCGTGTCGGAGGTGGCTCTTAAGGCTCTTGGCGAAGCGATTCGTACGCGGCGGGGCGAAATCGACGGTCTCTCTCAGGAGGGGCTCGCCGACCTTGCCGGAATGCATCGCACTTACGTCAGCGAGATCGAGCGCGGGTTGCGAAATCCGAGCTTCCGCAACCTGTTCAAGCTCGCGGCCGCACTCGAAGTGCCGCTGTCGGATCTGGTCGCACAGGCCGAGCGCACAGTCGGCGGCGATGCCTTGGCGCCGGGGACTTAGTCACGGTGCGAGAGAAGCCGAACTGTTAGCAAACGCTGACATCAGCTTTTACCTCGTCACACCCCATACTTTTCGCCACCTTTTTGAGGTGGACATAAATGTCTCGGCAAGTGGGGTCCTCAGGAGCCTCGATACGGGAGCGACGGGACTCGAACCCGCGACCTCCGGCGTGACAGGCCGGCGCTCTAACCAACTGAGCTACGCCCCCTGAAGACGGGCGAGGGGATCGCCCGGCGGGGATTATCTCAGGGTCGCTGGATTTGTAGCTTGAAGGCTCCGCCGGAGCGGCGGGAAGAGCGGATCGCGACACGTAGCCGGGACTGGCCACAGACGGTGTAGTTGAGCTGATGTCGGAAGCTCAAGCCGTGGCTTGAGGTCCGCAGCACCCGCCCGGCGGGATTCAGCAGGCTGAGGTCATAGCGCGGCCGGCCGGCCGGCCGGAGACTGACGGTGCCGTCGAGCGGAGTGCCGAAGGCCCGAACCAGTGCGCCGCCGTGGCGCGGTGGCGCCCGCCCACGCAGCTTGAATGCGCTGCGGCCAAGCCAGGGTTCGAGGGTGTCTTCGCGGATCGCCTGGAAGGCACCTTCGTCCGGCTTCAGCGCGGCCGCCCAGCGCCACGGCACTTCGCTCTCGGGGAAGCGGAGGTGGGCGAAGCTCTCCGCGAACGCCTCACCAGGATCGCGGAAGTAGTGGAGGCCCTCGTTGCCGGGGAAGAGCGCGCCGGCCCGCGAGCCCTGGCAGACATGCTCGTAGCTCGACCAGCGGGGTGTCCCCCAGTCAATCGCCGCCGGGAACGGCGGCGGGCTTTCGCGATGCTGGGCAACATGATGCCCGTACTCGTGAGCGAGGACGAATTCGCGGCTCGCCCCTTCCGGCGCCGGGGTATCGTCGCCACTGAGGACGATCTTGTTTTCGCCGCCGTAGTAGCAAGCCTCGGCGCCGTAGCCGCAGTCGAATTCGATCTGAGAGGGGGTGTCGAGCTGGACGGTGAGCAGTTCCATCTCGAAGCCATGGATCAGGGTGCCGAGAAAGTCGGCGATCTGCTGCGGGTTCGCTGCGTTGCAGGCGGCCTGACAGGCTTCGGTGACGGCGATCGCCACCGTTTCGCCGCTGCCGTCGTCGATCGGGTAGCGGTTCGCATCGGCGCCGGCCGAGATCAATGCCGAGC
>DATCPU010000312.1:0-22810 GCA_036569925.1 Candidatus Dormiibacterota bacterium | reverse complement strand
AGAAGGGCTCCGCCCGACCCCCGAATGGGGGGACGTCCCCCCGCATTCGCCAAGACAAGTACGACAAGGAGTCGGTCAGCGACTTTGCGCTGTGGAAGAAGGCACAGCCAGGAGACGATCAGCTCGGAGCCGCGTGGGCTGCGCCATTTGGGCAGGGCCGGCCTGGCTGGCACATAGAGTGCTCCGCAATGAGCAAGCGCTACCTCGGTGACACGTTCGACATCCACTGCGGCGGCATCGACCTCATGTTCCCGCACCACGAGAACGAGATCGCGCAGTCCGAGGCCGCGAACCATAAGCCGTTTGCACGAGTGTGGTTGCACTCGGAGCACCTGGCAGAGGCAAGCGGGGAGAAGATGTCAAAGAGCGCAGGCGCCTTCACCACATTGCGCGACCTGGTCGCCGCAGGGCACGACCCGCTGGCTGTGCGCTTCTTCCTGATCGCAAACGCGCACTACCGCGCTCGCATCCGCCTCAGCAACGATGCACTGCACGCAGCTGCCGAGCAGGTGCGGCGACTTCGAGACTTCGCGGATAGGATCCATAGATCCAGCCCAGCGGCCAGCGAAGATGAAAGTCTCGTCGAGAGGATTGCCGCCGTTCGTGCGGGTTACAAAGAGGCCCTGGACGACGACCTCAACCTGCCGCAGGGTATCGGGCTCGTGTTCGAGCTGATTCGCGAGGCCAACGCCGCCCTCGACGAAGGCAGGGTCGGTCGGCGCGGACACGCCGAGCTCCTGACGTTGATGGACGAGGTCGATGCGCTGGTCGATGTCATCGGCGCAGACGAGCCGGGCCTGGCGGATGAGGTCGAGCGCTTGATCGCGGAGCGCGAAGCCGCGCGGGCGGCACGGGACTTCGCTCGCGCCGACCGGCTCCGGGACGAGCTTCGCGAGCGCGGGATCGCCCTCGAGGATTCAAAGGAGGGAGTGCGTTGGAAGCGGGTCCGCGTCGGGACAGAGTAAGGAAACCCGGACAGAAGCCGGAGCGCAGGCCACGCCCGGCCGCGCCCACGACGGCTCGCGATCGAGGGCCGGCGAGGGACTCGAAGCGCTCCCAGCCAGGAACCTTCCGCCGAGCCCCGGCGGTTGACCGGGAGGTTTCCAAGGCACCTCTGATCTACGGGCGCAATGCGGTGCTCGAGGCCGCGCGCGCCGGCCGGGTGCTGAAGGTCCTCCAGGCATCCGGCCTCGGCCACGATCCGCGACTCGATGAGCTCAGCAAGCTCGCTCGAATCGAGGTGGTGGTGCCGGAGCGCCTCGACATCCTGGCGCCGGGAGTGCACCAGGGAGTGGCTGCGGAGCTCAAGCCGCGGCGCGAGTGGACGCTGAAAGAGCTCCTGGCCACAAGCCCAAACCTCTTGATCGCGCTCGACTCGATCATGGACCCGCAAAACCTCGGAGCCATCCTTCGCAGTGCGGAGGTCGCTGGCGCCGATGGGGCGATCGTCCCGGAGCACCGCAGCGCGCCGCTGTCGCCGGCCGCGGTCAAAGCCAGCTCCGGTGCGACCGAGCTTCTGCGCATCGCGCACGTATCAGGGATGCCTTCTGCGATTGCCGAGGTCAAGCGGTCGAACATCTGGTGCGTGGCTCTCGACCCTCGTGGCGAGGCGCTGGCCTGGGAGTTCGACATGACGCAGCCGATATGCCTTGTGGTCGGAAGCGAAGGGGAGGGTGTTCACAGGTTGGTCAAAGAGCGATGCGATGTGCGCGTCCGGTTGCCGGTCAAGGGCCACATCGCGAGCCTCAACGCGTCGGCCGCGGCGGCGGCCCTTCTTTACGAAGTGATGCGCCAGAGGCACGAACGAAAACCTTAGCGACCGCGATCCATCCCTAGACTGGTCCGGATGACCGATGCAACGGCGGACCTCGCGAAGGCCACCGCCGACATACAGCTCACGCACTCGGGACGCGAAGTGCTCGACCGGGCCGCGGCGATCGCCACGGCTCGCGGCGCGATGCAGACCGACCCGGCCGACGTGCTCAAAGCAATTCTCGAGAGTCGCGGCACCCTGGCCGCTCAGTCGATCCGCGAGCTCGGTGGAGACCCGGCCAAAATCACCGCCGAGCTGGTACCGCCCGACGGGACCCCAGGCTTGCCGATTCGCCAGCTGCTCGTCAACGCCAACCGCGAGGCAGGGGTTCTCGGTCACTACCAGGTCGATTCGATTCACCTTCTGCTGGCGATGCTCTACAGCGACACGCCGGTGACATCGGCCGCGCTTCAGAAAGCGGGTCTGACCCTTTACGACTTGCGCCGCCACATCCAGACGGCGGCGAAACCTTCGTTTGCCGGCGACCCACGCTCGGCACGTCCTGCTGATGCGGCCCTCCGCCGCAAACCCCTTCCGCCATTGGGCGGCGTGGTCAGGGTCAGCCCCGTGTTCCTCGGGTTGCTGGCCCTCACGGTGGGCAGCGGCGCTCTCATCTATTTCGAGGTTCTGCCGGCGGGCGTCCCGATCTTGACTGTGGTGTTCATCACGGCCGGGTGGATCACCTCAGTGTGCGTGCACGAGTTCGGCCACGCGCTGGTCGCCTACTTTGGGGGTGACAGGAGTGTGGTCGGGCATGGCTACCTGACGTTGAATCCGGTCCTCTACACGAGCATTTTCCTCAGCGTGGTCATGCCGATCGCCTTCCTACTTCTTGGTGGCATCGCGCTGCCCGGGGCCGCCGTGTACATCGATCGCACGGCGCTTCGAAGCAAGCTGTGGGATTCGGGAGTCTCGATTGCGGGACCTGCCGGCACCGCGTTGTGCGGCCTGCTGATCGCGATTCCATTCCTTGTTCCGGGCCACCTCGACTGGATGAGCTCACACCTGAGCTTTTTCGCAGCCCTCGCGTTCCTTGGGTTCATCGAAGCGTTCGCGGTGGTGTTGAACCTGCTGCCGATCCCTGGGCTGGACGGGTTCGGCATCATTCGACCATGGCTGCCTTACGCGGCACAGGATCTCGCGAACACGTTTGGCCAAACGGCAATCTTCATCGTGTTCATCGTTCTATGGTTCGTCCCTTCGGTGTCACAGGCTTTCTTTGATGTCGTGCGGCAGGTTACCGGCGCCTTCGGAATCGATGTCGGACTGATCGGGCTCGGCCAAGACCAGATGCCGCGACTGCGCTGATGGAACGTGTGATCGTCGACGGCTACAACGTCATTCACGCATGGGTTCCACTGAAGCGAATGCTCGATGTCTCACTCGAAGCGGCACGTGACAAGCTCGTCGAGCGTTTGGCCGTCTACGGCATGGTCACCGGGGCGGAGGTGACCGTCGTATTCGATGCCCACCACTCGGCCGCGCGCATGAACTCCGAGGAGGTCGTAGAAGGCGTGAAGGTGGTATTCACTCGCAAGGGCCATTCGGCCGATCACGTGATCGAGCGGATCGCATACGCCGCCTCCGAGTCAGGCGACGTCATAACGGTTGCGACATCTGACCGCACACAGCGTGACCTCGTGCGCGGCATGGGGGGCGCCGTGATCGATGCTCGCGAACTCGAACGCAGGGTCGTCGAGGCCGAGCAGGAGATGGGCCGGCGGGTAGACAGGTACTCGAGGTGACGGTTTGATTCGCCGAACTCGGATCGTTTGCACCATCGGGCCCTCCAGCGCGTCGCCGGTGGTGCTGCGCAACCTGTTGAAGGCAGGCATGGATGTCGCGCGACTGAACTTCTCGCATGGCGACGAGGCGACCCACCGCCAGGCGGCGTTGGACGTTCGGGCCGCGGCCGAGGAAGCGGATTGTCCGGTGGCACTGCTGGGGGACCTGCAGGGTCCGAAGATCAGGACCGGGGCGCTGGACAGCGCGTTTCAGAGGCTGGTTCGCGGGAGGCGTGTCTTCTTGACCGGCGCCAAGCGCGAGGCGGAGAACGAGATCGAGGTCAGCCATCCCGAGCTGGTCGACGCGTTGCGGGTGGGGGATCGCGTGTTGCTAGACGACGGCCGCATCGAGCTGGTCGTTCGCGAACGCACGTCAGGACGGGCCGAGTGCTCGGTGGTGCGGGGCGGCCTGCTTGGCGAGCGAAAGGGGGTGAGCGTGCCCGGCCGGCCAATCCCGATGCCGGCCTTGACTGAGAAGGACCTGAAGGACCTGACACTCGCGGTGGAGCTGGGGGTGGACTACGTGGCGCTCTCGTTCGTGAGACACCCCGAAGATGTCCTCGCCTGCCGCCGGCATCTCGAGAGCCTCGGCTGCAAAGCACAGGTCGTCGCCAAGCTCGAGAAGCTGGAGGCGATCCGCAACCTCGACCAGATCCTCGAGGTTGCTGACGCGGTGATGGTGGCGCGAGGCGACCTCGGTGTTGAGCTGAAGCTTGGCGAGCTGCCGGCCGTCCAGAAGGACGTCATCGACAGGGCCAATCGCGCCGGCGTTCCGGTGATCACCGCCACGGAAATGCTCGAATCGATGGTGACCTCCACGCGCCCGACCCGGGCGGAGGCGTCGGACGTCGCCAATGCCATCTGGGACGGGACCGACGCGGTGATGCTGTCGCAGGAGACCTCGGTCGGCGCCCATCCTGTCGAGGCGGTCCGCGCAATGGCGCGCATTTGCCTGTCGGCGCAGCGGCACCCGGCGTTTCAGCGCCAGCGCCAGATCTGGCGCGAGCCCGGACAGATCGGCAGTGCCATCGCTCACGCGGCGGCAGCAAGCGCGGACGAGCTCGGCGCACGCGTGATCATCGCCTTCACGGAGTCCGGCACCACGGCGCGTCGCTGCAGCAAGGCACGGCCCCGCGTGCCAGTGATCGCAGCGAGCCCGCACCCAGACGTGCTTCGCAAGACGGCTCTTTACTCGGGGGTGATTCCACTGCTGGTCAGCCCGGGCAAGGACACTGACCAGATGGTCGCCAACGCGACCGAGGCGGCCGTGCGAAGCGGGCTGGTCCGGCATGGGGACCGAGTGGTGGTGGTGGCCGGCGTCCCCGTCGGACGCCCGGGGCAGACCAACCTGATGAAGGTCGAAATCGTGTGACCACCGACCAGGGAACCGACGCCCTCAAACCCGCGTCGTAGTCAGCGCTACCGAGCGACCAGCGGCGAGGGATGGTTCGGTTGGTAAAGGCCCACTTCACTTCCGCCGGGCAGCCGGATCCTGGTTACCAAGCCCCACCGGGCTTCTTCCACCTCCGAACAGATGACGCCCTTTTCCTCGAGGGCCGCTATTTGAGCCTGCAAGTCGGTGCACATGAAGTAGAGCTCGGTCCGAGCGCCATCGTCCGCCGGATGAACGGCCAGCTCCCCCGGGGGCAGCGCGAAGATCAGCCACCCGTGGCCCGCGTCCACGGATGAAAATCCAAGGACTTCCAGGAAGAAGGCGCGATCGGCAGCCACATCATTGCTGTAGACGATCACGTGGGCGCCGAAAATCATGAATTGGCTCCTCTGGGTCCGATTATTCTCCAAAGCCGGTTGATCCAGCCGGCTGGTAAGTGACGCTTAACCCGGGCTGAACCGGCCCTTGGCCGGTCTAAAGTGAAGCCTCATGGCAACGTCGAACGGCCTCCTAGGCCGCATCCAGAGAGCCAACGACGATGCTTCGAGGCGCTTTGGGTCTAACACTGCCGAGGTGGAGGCTTTCATCGAGGCAGCTGCGCACCTGAGCCCGTGGCAATGGAGGCAGGTCCTGGCCACGAGGCGCCTGGTGGCATCGGTGACCAAAGAGGGCACCGGCAAGGCTTCCGAGGCGCGAAGGGCCATCCAGGCTGCGATCCGTTCGGCCGAAGGCGGGCTGACCGAACCGATGGCTCGGACTGGTGAAGCCCTTTTCGACGCGCTCGAGAAGCGGACTGATGAAAAGGTCGTCGCAGCGTGGCAAGCGGCCTCGGCGCTCGTCATGAGGCATCAGATGCCGGCCCTGAAGTTCGCTGCCCACTACGCTCCGTTTGCGGCCCTGATTCCAGTGACCGCGATCGATGCGCTGGATCCGACGGCGATGAGATACCTTGCGGCCGTCGAAGGCATGTCCGCCGCCGAATGCGAGATGCTTTCCAGGCCCTGGCGCCTTGACCACGACGCCTCCCGCGCGTTGACACAGGCGGTGGCGAAGAACCGGCGCCTGAACATAGAAGAGACAGTCGCCCTCTCAGCGTTGGCGACCATCCCCGCCACCCTGAACGGAGACGCCGGCTGGGCGGCGGTCAGGACGGCGGTGCATGGAGGCAGGGTTTTGAGCCGGCGGTCGGAGCTCTCGGGCGAAGTGCTGGTGGCCTTGTGGGCGCCGCTGGAACCAGCCATTCCTTTCACATCGCTCGAGAAGGGAGCTCGCCGCAGAGGCCGGGGTACCGGCGTCCGCGCCGCTGTGACCAAGGCGATCGAGACGATCAAACCGGCGAAGGCCGCGCCACCCCCAGCCCTCAAAGCTCCAGCACCCTATGGTCCAAACAGCGGTGAGGTCGCCGCGTTCCTCAAGGCGGTCATCGAGCTGACGCCCATCCAATGGCTTCGCGTGCTCGACCGCCGGCAGCTCGTCGCCAGCGTGACCAGGGAGGGCAGCGCCGAACCGGCAAGCGTGGTGAGGGCGCTTCTGGCGGCGATCGAAGGCACCTCAGAGCTCGATATGTTCGCCCGTTGCCGAGCCTTCGCCGCCGTCGAGCGGGCCAGCTTTGCAGTGGAGACAAAGGGCCGCTCGAGGCACGACCAGGTGGTCCAGCACTACGGGCCATTTGCCTCGTTGATCCCTCTGGACGAGGTCGACTCCGATAACTTCGTCCGCAGGCTTCGATCGCTGAGTGTCGAGGACTGGGCCGAGGTTGCCGGATCGGTGCCGTCGGTCAACCAGGATGTCGTGGCTCCGCTGGTCAACTCAGGGACCGCGCTCATTGATTTCCTGAGGCAACGGTCGGACGACGAGGCCGTCGCGACATGGCACGCGGTCGCAGCGCTCGTTCGCAGGCACCACTTGACGCCCATCAAGTTCGCGGCGTCCTATGCCCCGTTTGCCTCCGCGATCCCAACCACCAGCGCTCGCGCTCGCGGTGCCATGGTGCTGCGCTATGTAACAGCCATCGGCCGGCTGGGCGGCAGCCAATGCGAGGCTCTGGCGCTGCCTTGGCAGCTGACCGACGAGATGTCCAATGTGCTGTCGCACGCGATGATGGATGGCAGTGCGAGGCCCGCAGAAGAAGCAGCTGCTCTCGCGGCGGTGGTCACAGTTCCGATGCGCCTTTCCGGCAGCGCAGGTTGGGCTGCGGTCAAGACGGCGGCCTTTGGTGGGCGTGTAATCGCCTCGCGCACGCGCCTCACCGCTGAGCAGATCGAGGCGCTTTGGAAACCGCTCCAACCCGCGATTCCGCTGTCCACCTTGGCCACACCCGCCAAGGCCAAGCCCGCACGTTAGGGCCGCACCGCGAACGTCTGACCGCAGCCATCCCGTACTCTTCATTGGCGTGGCAACCAAGAAGACCGCAGCCAAGACACGGCGCAAAACGGCCGTGAAGCCAAAGTCGAAAACGCCGAAGTTCGACCGTGTCCTCGTGGTCTCGGCGCATCCCGACGATCCGGAGTTCTCGGCGGGAGGCTCGATCGCCAGGCTCGCCAAGGACGGGGCGGAGGTCACGTACGTCATCGTCACTGATGGATCGCAAGGTGGGGAGGACCCTGACCAGAAGGACTCGGACCTTGCGGCGATTCGGCAGAAGGAACAGCGGGCCGCGGCCCGCGTTCTCGGCGTCAAGAAGATCGAGTTCCTCGGCTACAGGGATGGCCACCTGACCCACGACCTCAAGCTGCGGCGCGACATCGTGCGCATGATCCGAAAGTACAAACCAGATGTGGTCATCACTCATCTCCCGGGCCGGCTGCTCGACGCTCCAATGGGCGGCTCGCACCCTGACCACATTGCAGTAGGGGAGGCCACCTTCGCGGCTGTCTACCCCGATTCGCGCAACCCTCGCGCGTTCAGAAGCCTACTCAAGGAAGGCTATCCGGCTTTCGTCGTCAAGGAGCTGTGGGTGCCTTACTGGACGTCAGGCGATTACTTCGTCGACATCACCCAAACCCTCGACCTGAAGATGCAGTCGTTGAAGAAGCACAAGAGCCAGGTGGCCAAGCCCGGGGCGGAGTGGGACTACGAGAAATTCATGCGCAAGCGACATCGCGACGTCGGGAAGAAAGCTGGCTACACCTACGCGGAGTCGTTCAAGAGAATCAAGGTCTAGCCGGTCGCGGCGGCGGTCCAGGCTTCCCGGACGGCACTCCAGATCACAACCGCCCAGGCCGCGTACTGGCTGTCGCCCGGATGCAGCTGGTCGGAAGAGATCCAGCCCGGCGATCCGTGGTGTGAAGTGCTGACCTCGGTGATGTCGACCCACATGAAGGCTCGCCGGCTCGCCTCACGCTGAGCCAGGGTGTTGAACTCATCGGTCAGGCGGCGCAGCCGGCCGGGATCGCCAAACCCGGCGGCCGCCGGCACGACCGACCAGTTCGGAATCGAGATTCCGGCAACGCGGCCAAGAGGGAGTGCCAGCGCGCCAACCGCGTCGTAGATCGCAGCCACAGTTCTGGTGTAGACCTTCGCAGAGCGGCCTTGAACGATGTCGTTGACACCGATCAGGATGGTCACGAGGTCAGGTTTAACCCCCGGTATGAATCCCAGCTCGTGGTCGATCAGGTCCTGAGTGGTGAAGCCGTTGACAGCGGGGTTGGTCAGGCCGACTGCGGCCCCTGTCGCGTCAGAAAGACGAGCGGCGAGGAGCGAAGGGTAGTTGTGGGACTCGTTCGACGCTCCGGTGCCGATGGTGTAGGAATCGCCCAGCGCAAGGTAGCGAAGCGCCGTCACCTTTGGACGTCGGCGAGCGAGCTCCAGACCTCGACTTTGGTGCGGACACGGCGGATGACCTCGTCGCTGAAATCGGTGGTTGAGGCATGCCCGCCCAGGTCTGCCGTCCGAATGCCGTCAGAGACGGCTTCGAGCGCTGATTCGTAGATCGCGCGCGAGGCCTGGTGTGCCTTCTCTTCCTTCATGTATCCGAGCAAGCACGCTACGGCGAGGATCATGGCCATCGGGTTCGCGACGTTTTTGCCCTGCAGTGAAGGCGCGGTGCCGTGGGGCGCCTCGGTCATGGCGACGGTGACCTGGCCTGCGTCGTTGAAAGCAAGCAGCGTTGACTCCGCACCGGCGATCGTTCCGAACATCTGCATCACCAGGTCGGAAAGCGTGTCGCCGTCGCGGTTCAAGGCCGGGATCACCAACGCCTCACCCGTGGTTGCAAGCAGGAGCGCATAGGTGGCATCGATCAGCTGCGGGTCGTATCGGACGTCAGGGTTGCGCTCGGCTGCCGCGTCCAGCTCCTCCTTGAACATCCCCTCGTACACGGGGCTGACCGTGAACTTGGGGCCGCCGAACACCTTGCCCTGGATCCGCTTGGCATGGGCGAAGGCGTAGTCCGCGACCATGCGGCAGGTTCGGCGGCTGATCTTCTCGGTCCGGAAGGCCCACTCGTCGAGCCCATGGCCCTCGCGCCACTCCTTGGCGCCGTAGGCGTCGTCCACCGCCATCCGGATCACCGAGATAGGAGCGTGCACGCCGGCGAGCGGCCTCACCCCTGGGATGCGCCGACCCGTGCGCACTATCACCCGTCCATCAACCTGCTTTCGCAGAATTGCATTCGGGCTGCCGACATCGCCCGCGCCTTCCGGTGTGATGGTGGCCGCTTTGAGCCCGAAGCCCGTCTCTTTCAGGGCCTCTGCAGCGTCCTGGACCACCTGGTTGCGGGTCCCTCGTCTTTGCTCGAGCGATAGGTCGAAGTCCTTTCGCTTGACCTCGAATCCGAGCACGTCGGGCTCCAGCAGGCGGATAGCTTCGCGGAGGAGCTCCTCGCCGGTCTGGTCCCCGTGGAGCACGATTACGGTCGATCCAGGCACAAAAGAATCATATTGGCCGACGAAGATCCCAGGCTTCACCAGCGCTGTGGTGGGCCTGGGATTCGCTTAGGCGGTTACGGGCGCGACGCGCGCTGGGGGAGTGATATGGCCAAGGGCCATCATCATCCCGAGCTGGTCGGGGACGCCCCAGTGCTCCACCATCTTGCCGTTCTCGAATCGACAGACGTCGATGACGTCGATGAACGCCTGCCGGCCGGTCGGCGGCTGCCCAGCAAAGCTCCCGAGGTTGGTGCCGCCGCCTTTCTGCATGGCCCAGACCTTGTCGCCCACTGCGACCAGCTCGGTGATAGTGAGCGTGAAGTCAGGGAACGCAGACCTCAGGATCGAGATCGTCCGCTTGAGACCCTCCGGTCCATTGCCCGCCCCACCCCTCTGGTGCTCGATCGCATTCGCGCCCACGAGCTCGTCAGCCACCGCCAGGTTGCCCTGGTTGAAGCCTTCCTCGATGATTCGGCGGTAAGTCGCCTCGTTGTTCGACGGTGCCATTGTCGCTCTCCTTCCAATTCACCCTAGGAATACTCGGATGATTAATGGCATAGTAGGATGAACCGATGGGAACTGTCAAGCCTCAGCGCCGCTACGACTCGTCCCTGCGCAAAGAACAGGCTCGCCAGACCCGCGCCAGGGTGCTCGATGCCGCAGAGCGTCTGTTCGCGGATCGTGGCTACGCCTCGAGCACGATCGAGACGATCGCCTCAGATGCCGGCGTTGCGGTCGATACTGTTTACGCTACCTTCGGCAGCAAACGTGGCTTGCTCTCGGCGTTGATGGACGTGCGGGTCGGAGGAGACGATCAGCCTGTCGATATCCTCGACCGGGCCGGGCCGCAGTCGGTTCGGCGCGAGCCCAACCAGAGGCGCCAGCTTGCCGGCTTTGCGGAGGACGTCTCGGCAATCATCGAGCGCGCCCGTCCCGTGGACGACATCATCCGGGGGGCTGGGGCGGTCGACGCTGAGATTGCCGCCTACCGCGCCCGCATGCAGGAAACGCGGTTTGAGAACATGCGTCGGTTTGTCTCCTGGGTCGCCGCGAACGGCCCGCTCCGCGCCGGAGTCAGCGAGTTGGACGCCGCCGCGATCGTATGGAGCCTGACCAGTCCTGAAATGCACAGGCTGCTGCGAGTCGAACGGGGCTGGACTCCCGAGCGCTACCGGGAATGGTTGGGGCAGACTCTCACTCGCACCCTGCTGCCCTGATACTATTGACAGCGCCTAGGTAACCTAGGCTTTTTTCTTTTCAGCCCAACCAAAGAGCCAACTATGGAAGACATCATCAGCCTCGCATGCGGTGTGTGTAAGCGGCGGAACTACACCACCGTGAAGAACAAGAAGAACGATCCGGACAGGCTCGAGCTGAGCAAGTACTGCCGGTGGTGTCAGAAACACACGCCGCACAAGGAGACCAAGTAGTGGCCGTAACCACCAAGAGGCGTGCCGAACCGGCTCCGACCTCGTTCAGCCTGGTGCGGTTTCTGCGCGAGGTCTACGACGAGCTCCGCAAGGTGGTCTGGCCGACCTGGGCCGAGCTTTATCGCTACACCCTGGTCGTGATCGTGACCGTGATCGTGATCGGCGGCTTCATCGGCGGGGTGGACTATGTCCTCGGGCAGCTCGCCCAGAAGTTCATCTACAGCGGGGTGGCCCACTGATGGCAGTCGAGAAGAGCACCGCGCCAGAGCCGGAAGCACAGTGGTACGTGGTCCACGCCTACTCCGGGCACGAAGAGAAGGTCAAGAAGAACCTCGAGAAGAGGATTGAGTCGATGGACATGCAGGACAAGATCTTGCAGGTGCTCGTGCCGATGGAGGACGAGATCGAGATCAAGGACGGCAAGCGTCGCCACGTCCAGAAGCGAATCTTCCCCGGATACATCCTCGTCCGCATGGTGATGTCGAACGAATCGTGGTTCGTGGTTCGCAACACCCCCGGCGTTACGAGCTTCGTCGGCTCAGCGAACAGCCCGGTGCCGCTGCAGGAGAAAGAGGTCCGCGCGATCCAGAAGCAGATGAAGCAGGAAGCGCCCAAGATCAGGGTCGAGTTCCAGGTCGGCGAATCTGTTCGCGTCGTCGATGGACCGTTCACGGACTTCCACGGCAAAGTGGATGAGATCAACCCCGAGAAGGGCAAGCTCAAGGTGCTCGTCAACATGTTCGGCCGCGAGACCCCGGTCGAGCTAGACCTACTGCAGGTCGAAAAAGTCCACTAATGAACAGAACCCAAGGTGGAGCGGAAGGCCGGATTTACTCCGGCCGTCACTTATGCCCCATCCAAGCGACTCCTGGCAATGTGTTACTCGGAGGGGGTACCGCGGGGGAGGCCAGCCTCACCCGCGCTTTTCAATGAGTAAGAAGAAGATTCGTGCGGTCCTGAAGCTCGAGCTGCAGGCCGGCAAGGCGACGCCGGCCCCGCCGGTGGGCACCGCGCTCGGACCCCACGGCATCAACATCATGGAGTTCACCAAGGCTTACAACGAGCGAACCTCGCAGCAGGCCGGCGATGTCGTGCCTGCGGAGATCACCATCTTCGAGGACCGCACCTTCACCTTCGTGCTCAAGACGCCGCCCGCCGTGAACCTGCTCAAGAAAGCGGCCGGCATCGAGAAGGGCTCGGCGAAGCCGAACCGCGAAAAGGTGGGCCGGGTCACGCGCCAGCAGTTGCGCCAGATCGTCGAGGTGAAGCGGAAGGACCTCAACGCTTACGACCAGGATGCGGCGATGAAGATGGTCGAGGGCACCGCGCGCTCGATGGGCTTGGAGGTGATTGAGTAGTGCCAAAAAAGCGCGGTAAGAAGTACATCGAGGCGGCGAAGAAGGTCGAAGCAGCGCTTGCCGGCAACGGCAACGGAGGCTTGACCCCAGAAGCCGCGGTGCAGATGGCCAAGGAGACCTCGATCTCCAAGTTCGACGCGACGGTGGAGGCTCACATCAGGCTTGGAGTCGACCCCCGACACGCCGAGCAGATGGTTCGCGGCTCGGTGGTGCTCCCCAATGGGACGGGCAAGAAGGTGCGAGTGCTGGTGTTCGCCACGGCCGATCGAGCCAAGGAGGCTCAGGAGGCAGGCGCCGACTTCGTGGGCGGCGACGATCTCGTCAAAAAGGTATCCGAGGGCTGGACGGATTTTGATGCCGCGATCGCGACGCCTGACATCATGTCCAAGGTCGGTCCGCTGGGCAAGATTCTCGGCCCCCGCGGCCTCATGCCCAACCCCAAGTCGGGAACAGTCACCTTCGACGTCGCGCGAGCCGTACGCGAGGTCAAGGGCGGCAAGGTCGAGTTCAGGACCGACAAGTTCGGCATCGTGCACGCCCCGATCGGCAAGGTGTCGTTCGACGGGGAGAAGCTGCACCAGAACCTAACCGCCCTGGTGGATGCGCTGATCCGCAACAAGCCCACCACGTCGAAGGGTCAGTACCTGCGCACGTTCTTCGTGGCGGCGACGCAAGGCCCGTCGGTCCCGGTTGACGTCAAAGAGGCAGCCAAGCTACACACCTCGAGCTAAGGCGAGCTCTCTAGAGCCGGCTCGCTTCTTCCCCGCGCCCGAGGGCGCGCAATGCTTCGCCGACAGCTTCTTTCGCGTGCTGGATCAAGGCGGGCATCTCCGGGTATCGCTCCCTCGCCGCCAGGGCCTTCTTGAACGCCTCGAGGGCGGCTTCGTGCTCGCCCGCGTCCTGGTACTCCCACCCGAGGTTGTTGTACAGGGGTCCGAGCCAGTACGACACGTCGCGGTCGGACGACTCGGTGGCGATCCGAATGCCCCGGTCGCTCCACTCGAGCTTGCCGTGGCGATCGGGCGATGCGATCGCGGCCATATGGGCCGCGTCGGCAGCGAGGAAGTGCTCGCCGCCCTGATCCGCAATTTCGAAGGCCGCTTCGAAGATTGGGAGGGCGCCACCGGGGTCGCCACTCGAGTTCAGGAGACGGCCGCGTTCGAGCTGGATCCGGGCTTCGACAGCCGCACTGCAGTCGGACAGCGCGCCCGCCTTCTTGAGGAGCCTCTCTCCGCCCGCGAAGTCGTCGCGCAGGCCTTGTACGCGGGCCAGCTGCGTCATCACCTCGGCCCGACCCGTATCGGATGTCTCCCGATGGAGCTGGTCCTCGAAACGGCGTGCGGTCGCGTCGAGGTCCTCGAAGTCCCACATCGGACGCAAGCGGTCGGTCACGACTGCACTGTAAGCAGAACCTCTCCTTTCATACTTACTGTCGATGTACGGTCCGATCATCGAGGGCAAGCTGGTTCGCTTGAGGCCAGCGAGACCTGACGACGTTGACGTCATGGTCACGTGGTTCGAGGACATGGAGGTCACCCGTTTTCTCCTCCTGAGAAACCCCGGCGGGATCGAGCTGGAGAAGGAATGGCTCGACAAGATGGCGAGGAGTGCCGACGACGTGCTCTGGATCGTCGAGCACGATGGTCGCGCCGTCGGCGCGACGGCCATCCATGGAATTGACTGGAAGAATGGTTTTGGCACCACGGGCACTGTGCTCGGCGAAAAGACGGTATGGGGCAAGGGCCTCGGCCGCGAGCTGATGCTGCTGCGGACTCACTATGCCTTCAGCCAGCTGCCTCTGCGCAAGTTGAAATCGGCCTACCTGGAAGGCAACGAGGCGAGCGGCCGCGCGCAGGCAGCAGCCGGATACATCGAGGTGGGGCGGCGCCGTGCCGAACGGTTCGTGGACGGCAGATGGGTTGACGAGGTACTCACCGAGGTGATGCGGGAAGACTGGGAAAGGTCGCGGGCTTGAGGCCGCTTGTATAATCGCGATCTGCCCTAGACCGTAGGTGCGGGCACCGGGCCTGCTTAATTTCCTACCGAGGCGAAAGAAGTGAAGGACGCTTGGATCCTTTCTGCCTTTTGTTGTGGGCGGGGAGGATTTTTTTATTTGCCAAAGGCCAGGAGAGAGCAGAAGGTCGAGCAGGTCGAGCTTCTGACCGAAAAGTTGAAAGGCGCCAAGGTGGCGGTCCTTACGGATTACCGCGGGCTCAAGGTGAGCCAGATCCAGGATCTGCGAGGCAAGCTTCGGACCGGCGATGTCGAGTATCGCGTCGTCAAGAACTCGCTTGCCCGGCGTGCCGCAGAGGCTGCGGGCTTCCCGCAGCTGCAAGACGAGATCAAGGGGCCGGTAGCGATCGCCTTCGGCTACGACGACCTTGGCATTCCTTCCAGGCTGATCAACGAGTGGGTCCGCGCCACGCGGCTGAAGCTCGACGTGGTTGGTGGGCTGGTCGAGGGTCGGGTGTTCTCGTCGAGCCAGATCAAGCAGCTGGCTGATCTTCCATCGCGTGAAACGTTGATCGCCCAGCTGATGGGCACTCTTCAGTCGCCCGTCGCGCAGCTCGTCGGAATCATGCAGACACCGCTTCAGCAGCTCATGGGCACGCTGAATGCGTACAAGACCAAATTGGAGGCAGTGTAAACATGGCAACCAAGCTCACCCCGAAGGATTTCGTCGAGGCGTTGAAAGACTGGAGCATCCTTGACGTAGTCGAGGCCGTCAAGGCGATCGAGGACGAGTTCGGCATCAAGGCGGCAACGGCGTCGGTGGCAGTGGCCGCCGGGCCTGCGGCCGGCGCGGCAGCGGAGCCGGAAGAGGAGCAGACCGAGTTCACAGTGACCCTGTCCGCGGTCGGCGACAGCAAGATCAACGTGATCAAGGCCGTCCGCGAGCTCACGCAGCTCGGCCTCAAGGAGGCCAAGGACCTGGTCGATGCAGCGCCGAAGCCGGTGCTCGAGAACGTCAGCAAGGCCGACGCCGAGAAGGCAGTCGCCAGGCTCAAAGAAGCGGGAGCCACAGCAGACCTCAAGTAAGAGAAAGAGGGGTAGGGACGTACAGGAGCCGGGCAACGGGCCCGGCTTCTTCGTTTCTATTCGGCACGTTTGACTTCTGCGAGGCGAATCGCCGGGCGCATAGCGCACGTCTGGTACCAAACCTGCCTTGGAGCGCCGGTAACTAATTGCAGCGGCCGCCGTTTCACGGGCAGGGAACCTCGATGAAAGTAAAACCCTGGTACGTGGCGGTTGTCTTAGTGCTTGCCGCTTGTGGCCAGGCTCCGCAAACCTCGGCGACTCCCTCGTCGTCCGCCGGCGCCGTGGCGTTCCGCCCCCCGGCTTCCGGAAGCCCGTCGAGCACGTCTCCGACTCCTCTCGCACCATCCCCGACGCCTCTCGCGGTGTCTCCGACTCCTCTCGCCGCGTCCCCGACGCCTCTCGCGCCGTCCCCGTTTCCGACTTCGGCATTGAGCAGTCCCACCCCGGTGGTCGCGGCTGCGCTCAGCTGCAAGCTCCCGGTCGTCTATCAGGGCAACCACGTCGGTTGGCTGACGTTTCCAGGCGGTACTTTCGCCGACGACCCCAAGAGCGTTCCTGGTTTGCAGAACCACATGCCGAGCTTCGACAGCGCAATCGGCATCTGGGTGCCAGTTGAGCCGAGGTTCGTTGGCCCCGATGGCACGCACTTCGTGGATCAGGGACAGACCCTCGACGGCCCGGTCTATCTCGTGGACGCGAGGACTGGAGGCCGAAGGCTGATCCTCTCAACCGAAGGCCCCATCCGCCTCCAGGCCTGGTCCGTCCTCAAGTACGAAAGCACTGGCGTCTACATGACCGTGATCGACTACAACAGACCCGAAGGGATCCCCGGGGAAGCGCCAGGATTGTGGGTGCTCGATCCGAACACCGGCCACATCGCTCTCGTGGAGGGCAAGCACTACTGGCGCGCGGTCGCGGATGGGATCGCGTGGGGCGTTGACTACACCAGCGCGTCAACCAACTTGATTCGGCTCGACCTCGCCAGCGGCATCGTCAGTCGCGTGTACTCCTCCGCCAGCTTCGGCCTCCTGTCGCCGACGCCGGATGGCGACGTCGTGATCGGTTTCGAGGATCAAAGCGGCAGCCCCCAATTGGCGATCGTCGGCCCGTCACACCCCTACTCCCCCCTCGTCTTGCCGTCGAATTTCGGCGCCTGGTGGGACGGTTCGCTTCTCGCGCACCCCGGGGTTTGGATCCCGGGAAGCCAAGGCGTAGCGCTGTTCACGAATGCGGAAGGACTGACGATGATGGCGTCCAGCCCCTCCGGCGACCCTTACTACCCCGTCGGGGGCTGCTACTAGCCCCTCGGCCCTTTCTTCCTGGCTTCCGAAGTGGCGTACGAAACGATTTTCAGGATCTTCTGAGCAGGCTCACATTTGGCGTCAAGGGTGGCTGCATACCGTTGGGGTCGTTGCCGCCAGCCCACGTTAAAAGGAGATCCACGATGAACGTCTCTTACAAATACAGGGTCTCGATCCCACTGCCGGCCGCTCGCGCATCCGGGGCAACTGCCGAGCCCTCGACTAGCGTCGCCGCCCACGGTGTTAAAGGGCTACCCGGCGGCCGACCTCACCTCGTCAAGCACCAGGTCCATCCCACGCTCGAGCTCGGCTTCGGTGACGCACCAGTGTGGCGAGAGGCGAACCCGGCCGGGGCGCGAGTCGACGATCACCCCGTCTGCGTGGAGCTTCGCCTCGACAGCCTCAGGGTTGTCGCACTCGAGGGTGACGATCCCGCAGCGGCTTGACCGCTCGCGTGGGGTGAAGGTTTTGACGCCCGCCTCATCACACCGCTCGAGGATCCGGTCGGTCAGGTCGCGCAGGCGCTCCTGGATGTTTTCGACACCGACCTCGAGGATCAGCTCCAACGCCGCCAAACCTGCGTAGTGCGAGGGCATCGCCCACGTGCCTGTCTCCAGGCGCCTCGCGTCATCGGCGAAGGTCAGCTCCTGCAGCGTGAAGGAGAACGGGTCCCGCGTCGCAAACCACCCGGTGCCTTGCGGCCTCATTCTGGGGATCAGGTCCGGGCGAACGTAGATGAAGGCGTTGCCGGGCCCTCCGCTCAACCATTTGAGGCACCCGCCGACAAAAGCGTCGCCACCCATCGCCTCGACGTCGAGCGGCACGCAGCCGCAGGTCTGGTAGCCGTCGATCAGGCACAGTGCCCCAGCAGCGTGCGCGGCGTCCGCGATGGCGCGCACGTCTTGTAGGTAACCGGTCGTATAGAAGAGATGGGTGGTGGCGACCAGCGCCGTCCGCTTGTCGATGCGCTCGGCGAACGCCTCTGGCGGGATCGTCATCCCGTCCCGACTGGGCACGAACTCCACCTCGTAGCCGGGCCGGCTGAGCCACTGGTGGCCGATGGTGGGAAAGTCGAGCTCTCCGATCAGGATCTTGTCGCGGCCGACCGGGAGTGGCAAACCGCTCGCCAGCGTCGTCAAAGCCACGGACACCGAGGGGGCGATGGCCGTCGTGCCCGCCGGCGCGTGGAGGAGCTCCGCGATCCGCTCCCGGAACCGCTCCAGCAGCGGGAACCAGTCCGAGAACCAGACCGGGGTGCCTTTTTCGTCCCAATCCTGGGCGTAGCGGGCCAGGGCGGCGTGGCCGCGGCGGGGAAGGGGCCCGAGGGAGCAGGCGTTGAAGTAGATGTACCGGTCCAGGAGGGGAAACTCGCTCCGCAAGGCTTTCCAGTCGGGCATCAATTAGAAGGCTAGCAATGGTCGCCTGCCGGTGCTATAGTGCCCGAAAAGCTCGGTCAGGCGGCAGTTTCGCCTGGCTTCGATGACTCGTCCCCACGAGAGGGCGTTTCGTCGTATACTTGCCGTTCGTGCACGCCCGGCCGCTCATCATGCCTATTTCCTGAGCGCGCCCTTTTCCGTTTAAGGAGAACCGAATGATCTCAGAGATGAGAGCTCCCTCGCGCCTTAGCTATGGCCGTATCCCGAACCTGGTCGAGCTGAAGGACCTCATTGCGACCCAGGTCGAGTCGTTCCACTGGTTCAAGTCAGAGGGCCTTCGTGAGCTCTTCGACGAGATCAACCCGATCACCGACTACACGGGCAAGAACTTCGAGCTGAAGTTCCTTGACTACGAGTTCGGGCAGCCGAAGTTCTCGGTCGAGGAGTGCCGCAACCGCGACATGACCTATGCCGCGCCACTCCGCATCAAGACTCGCCTGACCATCAAGGAGACCGGCGAGATCAAGGAGTCCGAGGTCTACATGGGCGACTTCGCCATGATGACCGACGAGGGCACCTTCATCGTCAACGGCACCGAGCGGGTCGTCGTATCGCAGCTCGTGCGCTCACCAGGCGTGTATTTCACCGCCGCAGAGGACCCCAACACCGGGCGCAAGCTCTTCGGGGCCAAGCTCATCCCGAACCGCGGCGCCTGGCTCGAGATCGAGACCTCGGCGAAGGACCTGCTCACTGTCAAGATCGACCGCAAGCGCAAGGTCCCCGTCACCGTCCTGCTGAAGGCCCTCGAGCTGCCCCAGCTGAAGGGCACCGAGAACGACCGGGATGCGCAGAAGCGCGCACTCATGGAGATGTTCGGGGACGTCGACAACAACCCCGACCACCGCTACATGGAGTCGACGCTCGACAAGGACACGACGATGAAGACCGAGGACGCCCTCCTCGAGCTCTACCGCCGCGTCCGCCCGGGCGATCCCCCGTCGGTCGACAACGCCCGCAACCTTCTGCAGAGCCTGTTCTTCAACCCGCGCCGCTTCGACCTCGGCCGCGTCGGCCGCTACAAGGTCGACAAGAGGCTCGGCCGCGACGAGGCCGACATCCTCGCGCGCGTCCGCCAGCGTGAGCTGCGAATCCTGGAGAAGGGCGACTTCATCGCGTTTCTTCGCAAGCTGATCGAGCTGAACAACGCGCCCCGAGAGAAGCAGATCCCCGACGACATCGACCACCTCGGCAACCGGCGAGTGCGCGCGGTCGGCGAGCTGCTGCAGAACCAGTTCCGCATGGGACTGATCCGCATGGAACGAATCATCAAAGAGCGCATGACGATCAGTGACCCTCACACGGTCACCTCGGCATCGCTGATCAACGCCCGGCCCGTGGTCGCCGCGATCAAGGAATTCTTCGGGTCGAGCCAGCTGTCCCAGTTCATGGACCAGCACAACCCGCTGTCCGAGCTGACCCACAAGCGCAGGCTGTCGGCCCTCGGGCCAGGCGGCCTTTCCCGCGAGCGGGCTGGCTTCGATGTCCGGGACGTGCACCACAGCCACTACGGACGCATCTGCCCGATCGAGACTCCTGAAGGTCCGAACATCGGCCTCATCGGCAACCTGGCGACCTACGCCAAGGTCAACGAGTTCGGGTTTGTCGAGACGCCATTCCGGCGCGTCTACAACCGCATGTCTGTCAACGACGACACGGCCACGAAGCTCGACGGCCGAACCCTGCGCCGACCCGCACTCGACCCCAAAGGCAAGGAGATTCTGCCGGCCGCGCTGCTTCTCGACGCCAAGACGGTCCAGCAGCTGGTCAAGTCGCATGTCGCCGGCGTCGATATCGTGCCCTGGGTCTCGACCGAGGTCGAGTACCTGTCGGCAGACGAAGAGGACATGTTCGGCATCGCCCAGGCAAACGCCGCGTTGACTCCTGAAAACCACTTCGCGGACGCACGCGTGCCTTCACGCGCACGCGGCGACTTCAAGATCGAAGACGTCGGCAACATCCAGTACATGGACATCTCGCCGAAGCAGATCGTCTCGGTGGCGACCGCGATGATCCCGTTCCTCGAGCACGACGACGCAGGTCGCGCCCTGATGGGCGCCAACATGCAGCGTCAGGCCGTGCCGCTCCTGGTCACGGACGCCCCGCTGGTCGGCACCGGTGTCGAGTACTACGCCGCCAAAGACTCGGGCGAGATGATCGTCGCCGACGTCGCGGGCGTCGTCGCCGACATCGCGCATCCCAAGGACATCAAAGCGGTGCACGCCACCCCGGTCTTCGAGATCGTGGTCAAGCCGGATGGCGGCGGACCGGACAGGCACTATCCGCTGCAGAAGTTCGCGCGCTCCAACCAGGGCACCTGCCTGAACCACAAGGTTCGGGTGAAGCCCGGCCAGCACGTGGCCAAGGGCGACATCCTCGCCGACGGCCCGGCCATCGAGGACGGTGAGATGGCTCTGGGCAGAAACGTCCTCGTCGCGTTCATGCCCTGGGAGGGCTACAACTTCGAGGACGCGATCCTCCTTTCTGAGCGCGTCGTCAAAGAGGACATGTACACCTCGATCCACATCGAGGAGCACGAGTCCGAGGCACGTGAGACCAAGCTCGGGCCGGAAGAGATCACCCGCGACATCCCGAACGTCGCCGACGACGCACTGCGCAACCTCGATGAGCGCGGCATCGTGTACATCGGCGCCGAAGTCCAGCAGGGCGACATCCTGGTCGGCAAGATCACTCCCAAGGGCGAGACCGAGCTATCGGCAGAGGAGCGCCTCCTGCGCGCGATCTTCGGTGAGAAGGCGCGCGAGGTTCGTGACTCGAGCCTTCGGGTGCCGCACGGCGAGCGCGGCATCGTGGTCGATGTCAAGGTCTTCAGCCGCGAGAACAAGGACGAGCTTGGACCGGGCATCAACGAGATGGTCCGCGTCTACCTCGCCCAGAAGCGAAAGATCTCTGCCGGCGACAAGATGGCGGGCCGCCACGGCAACAAGGGAGTGGTCGCCAGGATCATGCCCGCCGAGGACATGCCGTACCTCCCAGACGGAACGCCCGTCGACATCGTCCTGAACCCACTGGGCGTGCCAAGCCGAATGAACCTGGGTCAGGTCCTCGAGACCCACCTGGGCTGGGTCGCACACACCCTCGGCATCAAGGTCGCGACGCCCGTGTTCGACGGGGCGCCGATGGCCACGATCGTGTCCGAGCTCAAGCGGGCGGGACTGCCGGAAGACGGCAAGGTCCGGCTGCGCGACGGGCGCACCGGCGAGCAGTTCGACGAGCCGGTGACCGTTGGAATGATCTACATGCTCAAGCTGGCCCACCTGGTCGAAGACAAGATCCACGCCAGGTCCACGGGCCCTTACAGCCTGGTCACCCAGCAGCCGCTGGGAGGCAAGGCACAGTTCGGCGGCCAGCGGTTTGGAGAGATGGAGGTCTGGGCGCTCGAGGCCTACGGCGCCGCGCACGTCCTCCAGGAAATCCTGACCGTGAAGTCGGACGACATCGTGGGCCGTGTCAAGGCTTACGAGGCCATCGTCAAGGGCGACAACACTCTCGAGGCCGGAATCCCCGAATCGTTCAGGGTGCTGGTCAAGGAGCTGGAAGGGCTCGCGCTTGGGGTCGAGATCCTGAGCGAGGACGAGCGCCAGATCGTGTTGTCAGAAGAAGACATTCCCGAGATTCCGCTGGATCTCGGTATCAGCCTCGAGCGCGAAGAGCTCGGGGAAGACTCGGCGGAATAGTGGAGAGATAAGGAAGAACTTGCTGAAGCTAGAAAACTTCGATGCACTGAAGCTCTCGTTGGCGTCGCCCGACACGATCATGTCGTGGTCGCACGGCGAGGTCACGAAGCCCGAGACCATCAACTACCGCACGCTCCGCCCGGAGCGCGACGGCCTTTTCTGCGAACGCATCTTTGGTCCGACGCGGGACTGGGAATGCCACTGCGGAAAGTACAAGCGCTACCGCTACAAGGGAATCATCTGCGACAAGTGCGGCGTCGAGGTCACGCGCTCGAAGGTTCGCCGAGAGCGGATGGGGCACATCAAGCTCGCCTCACCCGTAAGCCACGTCTGGTACTTCAAGGGCATCCCGAGCCGCATGGGCCTTCTCCTCGACATGTCACCGCGCAACCTCGAGAAGATCCTTTACTTCGCCAACTACATCGTCACGGATGTCCATGAGGAAGTCCGAAACGACATGCTGGCCGTCCTCAACATGGATAAGGACGAGCGCGCGGTCCGCCTGCGCGCTGACATCGATTCCAAGAGCAAGGAGCTTCGAGCCGAGAGCGAGGGCACGACGAAGAAGCTGAAAGGCGAGGTCGAGACCGAGGTTTCGCGCCTCGAAGAAGAGCTTCAGGAGGCCGTCGACTCGATCACCACTCAGGGCAAGAAGGCGACCGAGCACATCAAGGCAGGCATCGGCACCAAGTC